>CAZEUV010000005.1:0-59147 GCA_964515285.1 uncultured Maribacter sp.
GGTTTTCTACTATTAGGATTTCAGTTAGCAGGATATTTCACCTCTTAAATTTAGAATATGAACTACTCAGATCAACCCATAATGAATAAAAAACAACTGCTAAGATCAGTTCTATGGGCCTTTGTTATAGGTGCGCTAGTTTTAGTGACGGCGGTTTTGCCGGCGGAGTATAACATTGACCCCCTAGGTACTGGAAAACTTTTTGGATTTAGTAGGTTGTATGTAGACGATACGCCAAAAGATATAACAGAAAGCACTTCGATAACCGTACAAACAAATGTTGAGTTGCTCAAATTGAAGAAGTTAGGGTCCCCACCAAGCGTGCCTAAACCCATTGAAGCGGATAATCCGCCAGCTATAGAACAACTCGCTATTCGTATC
Organism: uncultured Maribacter sp.; assembly: GCA_964515285.1. Classification (GTDB taxonomy): domain Bacteria; phylum Bacteroidota; class Bacteroidia; order Flavobacteriales; family Flavobacteriaceae; genus Maribacter_C. The sequence goes on from CAZEUV010000005.1 coordinate 382, forward strand.
GATACCATTGAGGTCATAGTCGCTGCAGGAAAAGGTATTGAGTACAAGTTTAGAGCATTAAAATACGGTAGTGTAAAATACGACTGGAGCATTAGCGATAATGCTATTGTTTATATTGATTTTCACGGAGAAGTATACCAAGAGAATCCACCAGAAGAGGTTTTTTACGAAAGTTATACCTTGGCCTTTTCAAATAATATGGCAGGTACTTTCACCGCTCCGTTCGAAGGAAAACACGGTTGGTATTTTAGAAACAAAAATGAAAAAGACGTTACAGTGACCCTTCATTTACAAGGTCAATATGAGTTATTGGAAGCGTATAATTAAGAAAATAATTTGCCCCTTGTGAGCAAGCTCTCTTACACCTTATCAACCACAACCTTATAGGTAGGATCTTCCAAAACATTAACATCAATTATTTCATCTGCATTTTTCAATAGTAGAATACAATCTTTACTCAAATGTTTAAGATGCACCTTCTTGCCTGCTTTGGCATAACGTTCGGTAAGTTTATTCAAGGCTTCTATACCTGACATATCAGCAATACGGCTTTCCTGAAAATCGATGATTACTTCTTCTGGGTCTTCCTGTATATCAAATTTTTCGGCAAACAAGGTGGTCGATCCAAAAAACAAAGGTCCGTATATCTCATAATGTTTTACGCCATTATCATCTACATATTTTCTGGCACGAATACGTTTTGCATTTTCCCAAGAATACGCTAAGGCCGAGATAATCACCCCCAACAAAACAGCAATGGCCAAATTATGGGTAATGGCCGTAATCAAAGTGACCAATATCATCACGATAACATCAGAATTGGGCATTTTTCTAAACGTTTTAAAACTGGCCCATTCAAAAGTGCCGATGGCGACCATAAACATCAAGCCCACCAAAGCGGCCATGGGCAATTGTTCAATGAGATTAGATCCGTACATGATAAAGACCAACAACATGATAGCAGCGGTAATGCCCGACAAGCGCGCTCTGGCACCTGAAGATACATTGATCAAACTCTGCCCGATCATGGCACAGCCACCCATGCCCGATAAAAACCCCGAAAGAATATTCGCCGTACCCTGAGCAACACATTCTTTGTTGCCACTACCACGGGTTTCTGTGATTTCATCTATGATATTAAGGGTCAATAGACTTTCAATCAAACCGACCCCAGCAACAATGGCAGCATAAGGAAAGATGATTTTAAAGGTTTGTAACGTCGCCGGTATTTGCGGAATGGAAAGTGGTGGAAATCCACCATTGATCGTTTGGCCTTCTTTCATGGTATCGGCGACGGTAAGCGTATCGACTCCAAAACCGATTACAATAGCCGAAACCACCACAATGGCGACCAAAGAAGAAGGTATGGCTTTCGTCAATTTTGGTAAGCCCCAAATAATCAACATGGTCAAAAGCGTCAACCCGAGCATGATATACAGAGAAGATCCCATAAGCAGTTCTTTGGTTCCCTTTTGATAGAAATTAGGAAACTGCGCCATAAAAATAATAATGGCCAACCCGTTCACGAAACCGAACATTACAGGGTGTGGCACCAAACGTATGAACTTGCCCAGCCTTAAAAACCCAGCTAAAATCTGCAATACCCCCGCAATGATAACCGTTGCAAAGACATAGTTTAGAATGGTCTCTGGCTCTATACCGGGAATATTTCGTTTCAGTTCTAAGATCAGTCCGATGAAGATTACCGCAACAGCACCAGTGGCCCCCGAGATCATTCCCGGCCGACCTCCAAAAATAGAGGTCACCAAGGCCAATACAAAAGCCGCATACAAACCCGTCAATGGCGAGAAACCAGGAATCAACGCAAAGGCGATAGCCTCTGGCACTAGGGCCAAAGCGACTGTCAGCCCTGAAAGGACTTCTGTCTTATAGTCGACTTTCTGCTTGAAATCAAAAAGGTTCAGGTACTTTTTCACGTCATGATTTTAAGGGCGCAAAAATAGTGTATAATTTGCTTCAAGACACATCATAGGTGAATAAAAGCCGTATTCGCTGGCAAAGTGAAATGATCTGTTGCCTTGAGACACAAAAAGAACACAACAAAGCTACTCGCAAAGACGTCAAAATTACCAATCTCTCGATCCCAACAGTTTTTCGCCAAGTTCGGTCAACTTAGCGGTTTCGTATTTGTCACGCTCCCAATTTCTTGGATCTCCAGGAAAAGCATAACCCTCAGGGGCAACTCTGTTCTTCCAAGAATTGATGCGCCATTTTCGCAGTGCCACATTATTCTCTTCTGCGGGCATCATAGAAATATACTGCGCAATACGCACCTTGTCTTTCGATTTATTGGGGCGAATACCATGGGGTTCGGTACTATTAAAAATCAATAGGTCACCGGCTTCCATTTTCACTTTTACGATTTTGTTCTCTATATCCGTTATATCTGGCTGAAACCTGTCACGGTCGTCAGGCTGGGTCAGTTTCCAAGAATCATAATTGCGGTACAACCAAGGAATACATTGAAAACCACCCATATTCTCATCGGTCTGATCGGCCAAGGCCAAGACACCCTGTACATTTTGTGGTTTGGTCTCAGGGTCATAATCCCAATGAATGAATCCCTTCTTATCAACGCCCGGTTTCAACGGAAAATTAAGGTTGACACGGTCTATGGTGACCCATAGTTTTTCTGTGCCCCATACATCAACAAAGGCATCATAGACCTTTTGCATTTGGCGGTTGTTCCATAATAATTGGTGGTTATAGACTTCTACCATACCCGTGCCGGTCAGCTCTTTCATTCGCATTTCGGCTCGTGGTGGCGCATACCATGTTTCACTATTATCAGTGTCTTTTTCATCAAACTGCCAGATAAAATCGGCGGTTTCTTTGGCCTGTTTTTTCGAGATTACGTTCTTAATGATGATGTAGCCGTTGTGTTTCCAAAACTTCCAATCTTCTTCGCTTAAAACCCGTAATGGTTTTCCGGTAGATCGATCGTTCAATTTTATTTTACTGCTGGTCGCTGTGGACGGGTTTCCAGGAATATCTTCATGGGCCTTATTGGCCATTTCCATTTTGTGTTTTGAATGCATAATTGAGTACCGTTATAAAGTTACTACTAAATCGAGACTGTAAAACTAGAAACGAAAACCGATGTTCTCAACCTTGATATTGATTAAAATTTGAACAATATTGATATTATACTACTTTTTCGTTAAAAAAATAGGCAATTTTGTTATATTTAAATATGAAAATACAATTAGAAAACATTGACTCTGCATCTAAAAGTCCTTTTCGACTTTTGCATGATCCCAAGTTAAATCATCTCTTCTATTGGCATTTTCATCCAGAGTTTGAACTTGTTTATATTGAGGGGGCAAGTGCGACCCGTCATGTGGGAAACCATATTTCACAATTTACTGATAGCGACCTTGTTTTAATAGGATCCAATATTCCGCATTTAAACTTTGACTACGGGGTTACTACCACCTACCAAACAGAAGTATTGCATATCAAACCGTTTTTCAAAGAGAGCTTTGTTTCCCAAATGCCAGAATTACAGAGTCTAGAACATCTCATGGAACTGTCGAAATACGGGCTGGCATTTTCAGGGGCCACCAAAAAAGAGGTGGGCGAATCATTGAAAGAGCTACACCTTTTACCTCCCTTTGAGTTTTTTATTCAGGCCATCACAATACTCAAAAAGCTGGCTCAAAGCAAAGAATTCGAACTACTGCATACTAGACCGTATGTCAATAAATATAGCGAAAAAGAGCAGGAGCGGATTCGTCAGATATACACACTGGTAGATAAGCGTTATCAAAGTAAGATAACTGTCGATGAAGTCGCTGAGCTCTGTAATTTGACGAAACCTGCTTTTTGTCGCTATTTTAAAAAAGCGACCGGAAATACCTTTGTCGGCTTCTTGAACCAGTATCGGATCAGTCAGGCAAAAAGACTACTGTTACTGGAAAAGAATATTGGCGAGACCTGCTATGAATGTGGATTCGAAAGTCTTTCCTATTTTAACCGTACGTTTAAAAAGATAACAGGCGAAAACCCCTCAGGATTCAAAAAAAGACATTTCAGCTTCAAATACCGGGCAACAAAAAAACGCCCCGAGTATAATACCCAGGGCGATTTCTAACTAAATAACCAACCAAAAAGTTTAATTCTTTCTCTTTAGACTCGTTTTCCATTTTACAATACGAGTACAGTAATTCAATAGTTCTGTCAATAATAACGTAGGTTTCAAAGAATTCATTGCCCAAAATTCATGAGCGAATGTTAAAATTTTACGTATTTCATCGTTTTCTATGTCACTCATCTGATTTTGTCGATGAAGTTCAACTTCAATTCACTCTAATGCCGATTATAGTATGCTCGATCTTTAATTACTTTTGAAAATAAAAAATTTCTTGAACCCGACCTGCCTATCATAGGAAGGCTACCCTCAAGGCTGGGTCATAGAAGTATACTTCGACAAGCTCAGCACATATTTCACCTCACGACAGTTCGGGATTATTTTAGCCTCAAGGCCAAAAAACGATCTTGAAATTTTGTATTTTGCCTCACCAGAAACTGCGGAAAAGCAGTTTCGACCTCTCCTTAGGAGAGGTAAAATAGGAAATATCGAGGCAAACCATCGGGAAATTTATAGATTGAATTATTAGAATGGAAAAAGAGTTGAAATTCGCGGTATTAGGGGGCGGAAGCTGGGCAACGGCAATCGTTAAAATGCTATTGGAAAACCAAGATAAGGTAGGTTGGTATATGCGAAATTCTGATGCGGTGGATTACATTGTCAAAGAAAAACACAACCCCAATTATTTGACATCTGTGGAATTTCACACTGAGCAATTGGCTCTCACAGATGATATCAACGCTATAATCGATAAAGCGGATATTCTCATTTTTGCCATTCCTTCCGCTTTTTTAGAAGCTGAACTTCAAAAAGCAACAGCGTCTCTCAAAGACAAAATCATCTTTTCTGCAATAAAGGGAATCGTACCCGAAACAGGATTAATAGTCGGTGAGCATTTTCATGAAAAATATAACATTCCGTTTGAAAACATAGGCGTTATCACAGGCCCTTGTCATGCCGAAGAAGTAGCCCTAGAGCGACTATCATATTTGACCATTGCCTGTGCCGACCCTAAAAAAGCAAAGCTTGTTGCCGAAAATTTACGTAGTAATTACATCAAGACAAAAATATCGGACGACATTATAGGTACTGAATATGCTGCCATGCTCAAAAACATTTATGCGCTAGCGGCTGGTATTTATCACGGGCTAGGATACGGTGATAACTTTCAAAGTGTATTGATGAGCAATGCCATTCGCGAAATGAAACGCTATATCAAACGGGTACACAAAATGAAACGAAATATCAATAATTCTGCTTATTTAGGAGATTTATTGGTCACGGGCTATTCTACCTTTAGCCGAAACCGAATGTTCGGTAATATGATCGGCAAAGGCTATACGGTCAAAAGCGCCCAAATGGAAATGAAAATGATCGCCGAAGGTTATTATGCCACCAAAAGCGCATTTGAACAAAAAACCAATTTTTCAAAAAAAGCCAAAACCCCAATTATTGATGCGGTATACGATGTATTGTACAATGGTAAAAATGCTAAAAGGGTTTTTAAGGCCTTGACAAATGAGCTTGATTGATCGTTATTTCAGACCCTAGTAGGTTTTGAAAAACTAGCAAGTATCAGCCTTGCCTTTCTAATGAGAAATCGGAATGCTCTTCAATCTCGCTAAACAACACTTCTTTCCAAGCTTTGATTTGAGTATCATTTGTTTTGTAGATATGTTTGAATTCTTCTAAAATGGGATCCATCAAATTGCGAACACTGTCAATATCAAAATACAGCCTTCCCGTTCTACGGATAAAGAAATCCATCGGGTTTTGCACCATTTCATACTCGATACCGAAACGGAGTTCGGCCTTGGCCATTCGCACATAGTTGTCTTCATCTTTTAATGTGGCATACGTTTTCAGAATAGTCTCCGTCTGTTGCCCGTAGTTGGTAACCAAGAACCAGGCATCGTATTTGGTAAATCCGTCAGGCTTTATTCGATCTTTGATTTCGGTAATGTATTTCTTAACGTGCTTGAATTTCTTAAAAACATTGCCACATAGCGGAATTTCATCTGTGGTGCACTCATTTATATCAACACCCTGATCTTCTTCCATTCTTTTGGCGATACGGTCTACCGTTCGCTCCGCCATTTTTCGATAGCCCGTGAGTTTTCCTCCGGCAATACTGATCAGACCCGTATCTGAAGTGAAAATCTCGTCTTTTCGAGAAAGTTCAGAAGCCGATTTGCCCTCTTCATGGATCAGGGGTCGTAATCCTGCCCAAGAAGACACAATATCCTCCATTTCCAAATTAATACTGGGAAACATATTGTTGACCGCGGAAATCAAATAAATGGCATCGGCCAAACTGGTACGTACATCATCTTTATCTTGATTATAGTTCGTATCGGTAGTGCCTATATAAGTAACCTTGCCCCTTGGAATGGCGAACATCATACGCCCATCAGGAATATCAAAATAAACGGATTGTCTTACGGGAAGTTTTTCATGCGGAAATACCAAATGCACCCCTTTTGTTAAGTGCAGTCGTTTTCCCTTTTTGGAATTATCAATACCCCTCAATTCATCGACCCAAGGCCCTGTAGCACTAATTACATATTTCGATTTAATCGTAAATTCAGTGCCTGATACCCCATCCTTAACCTTAACCCCAGAAATGGTATTATCAGTGTATACAAAGTTTTCTACAGTAGTGTAATTTATGGCCATGGCCCCAAATTGCAAACTGGTCTTGATAGTCTCAATGGTTAGCCGGGCATCGTCGGTTCTATATTCTGCATAATACCCTGCTCCTTTCAATATTTTTTTAGGAAGAAGGGGCTCTAGTTTCAGGGCTTCCTTTTTCTCTAACATCTTACGTTTGTCTTCACCGCTTACCTGGGCCAAAATATCATATACCTTAAGGCCAATGGAAGTCAGCCACTTTCCATAGGATCCATTTTCGATCAAGGGCAACAGCATTTTTTCAGGAAGCACTAAATGTGGAGCCAACTTGTGCACAATGGCACGTTCTGAGCCAACCTCCTTTACCAACCAAAAATCGAACTGTTTTAAATAGCGCAACCCGCCGTGTATCAGCTTGGTTGATTTGCTACTGGTGCCCGAGGCAAAATCACCTTTCTCGACCAAAGCGACTTTCAGCCCTCTTGAGGCCGCATCAAGGGCAATGCCCCCGCCGGTAATACCACCACCAATAACGACTAGATCAAAAGTCTCTTTCGATAATTTTTCAATAGTTTTCGTTCTGTCAAGATTTGAGAATCTTATGTTCTTGTTCATACAATCTAAATTTTATTCTAAAAGACACCTCTTCTATTTGTTCGTTCGCTGTACCAGCGAAAGCATAAACCCACTTAAAATCAATAACGAACCGACTATTTTATTCTGTAGTGAAGCCTTTCTTTTATTCTCTAAATACTCTTTTAGCTTGGTTGCGAAATGGGTGTATATCAATAGCGTAAGGCCATCTAACACTAAAAATGTAATTGCTAAAACCACGACCTGCTCTAAAAAAGGAAGGTCTTTATTTATAAACAAAGGGAAAAGCGCTGCAAAAAAAACAATGGCCTTTGGGTTTGCCGCAGACATTAAGAAACCCTCAATATATAAGCTCTTAAAGCTTTTTTGTTTACTACTTGTAGCATTTATTTCAAAATCAGGTTCGACCAATATTTTTTTCGCCCCCATATAGATCAAGTACAAAACGCCAAACCATTTGATCGATTGAAACAATTCGCCCGAGGAAATCACAATAGTGGCAAGCCCCGCAGAAGCAAGTATTATTTGCGCTAGATTGGCCGATAAATCTCCTAAAATCGTTCCTGTAGTTTTCTTTTTGCCGAATTTCATACTATTGGCCGTTACAAGCAAAACACTTGGCCCAGGGGTCAATGTCAAGATCAATACTGTACCAATAAAAGAAATCCAAAGTGTAAAGTCCATACTATATTATCTTTCATTAATGTAGGTCAAAATTCGTTATAAAGAACAATTTAGAGTGAACCTTCTTTCGCCCAACCCATGGTTCTTTCTACCGCCTTTTGCCAATTCGCATACAGACGTTTGCGTTTGTCTTCATCAAAATTAGGTTTGAAAATTCTGTCCATAGGTCTATTTTGGTCGATATCGGCCTGTGTCCAAAGACCCACTTGAATACCCGCTAAAAATGCCGCTCCCATAGCAGTTGATTCGATTACTTTTGGCCGATGTACTTCGGTATCTAAAATATCAGCTTGAAACTGCATCAAATGGTTATTGGCACAAGCCCCACCGTCAACACGCAAATTCTGTAATCGAATGCCCGAATCATCTTCCATAGCATCTAACACATCTTTGGTCTGATAGGCTAGAGACTCTAAAGTGGCCTTTGCCAAATGTGCCTTTCCCGTATCTCTTGTAAGTCCGAAAATAGCACCCCGCGCGTACATATCCCAATAGGGCGCACCCAAACCTGCAAAGGCAGGTACTACGTACACCGAGCTTTCTCCATCAACCGAATCCGCCAAAGCCTCGGTCTCTTTGGCATCTTTTATCAATTCGAGGCCATCACGAAGCCATTGTATGGCCGCGCCTGCTATAAAGATGCTTCCCTCAAGGGCATAATTCACTTTTCCATCAAGACCATACGCAATAGTGGTCAGCAGCCCGTTTTTTGAAAATTGGGGTTTTTCCCCAGTGTTCATCAACATAAAACACCCTGTGCCATAGGTGTTTTTTGCAGCTCCTTCTTTAAAACAACCTTGTCCGAACAAAGCGGCCTGTTGGTCACCAGCTATCCCCGAAATCGGAATATGAACCCCATCGATCTCATAATCCCCAAAATGATGGGCCGATGGTTTCACCTCGGGCAACATGCTCTGCGGTATGCCCAATGCTTTCAGCATGGTATCATCCCACTTTAATTGTACAATATCATAGATCATGGTTCGTGAAGCATTGGTATAATCGGTTACATGATTTTTTCTGTTGGTCATGTTCCAAACAAGCCAAGTATCTACCGTACCCATAAGCAAATCACCATTTTCGGCTTTTTGCCTTGCACCATCCACATTATCCAAGATCCATTTCACCTTCGTGCCAGAAAAATATGAATCGATAACCAGTCCCGTTGTCTTTCTTACGTGTTCTGTAAGCCCCTCTTTTTTAAGACTCTCACAAATATCGGCCGTGCGTTTGTCTTGCCAAACGATAGCATTATATACCGGTTCTCCCGTGTTTTTATCCCAAACTACTGTAGTTTCCCTTTGATTGGTTATGCCGATGGCTTTTATATCAGAGGCCTCTACCTTACATTCTTCTAACACCTGCTTCATTACGCTCATCTGCGACTCAAGAATCTCTTTAGGGTCATGCTCTACCCAACCTGACTTAGGAAATATCTGTTTAAACTCCCTTTGGGCCATTCCTTGAATATTTCCTTCTTGATCTACCAACAAAGCACGAGAACTGGTTGTGCCTTGATCGAGTGATATGATATATTGTTTTTCCATGTTTTTATGAATAAGGGCTTTAAAGGTATCGTTTTATGCTCCGATTTCAAAAGCCTTTCTCTACTCTATCGTTATGGTAATGGAGGTTTCGTTGCCCAAGGCGTCCACAACGGTGATTCTATGTCTTCCAATCGATGGAACCACCCCAATCTCGTGAAAGTTTTTAGTTTGTGAAATAAAGGTCTCATCTAAATACCAATAGACATTCGTTTCAGGCTTGGCGTGTGCCAATTTCAAGATCAATTCATTTTTTTTACCCTGAAAATTTTTGGCCAAGGTAATTCGGCTTCCATTTTTCGGATAAATGAATTCCATCGGAGGTTTTTCCGTGCTTTTACAATCGCTTCGAAAAGGAGGTAACGATTTATAAATGGGATGTGTTCTTTTATAATAAAATTCCATCAGGGGTGGCAAAGAAAACCACGATTCGGTAACAGCCTCTGACAGATCAGCGCAAGAAGAATCGACCCGAAATTGCCGTTGCTTATCTAAATGAACGGTCTGATGATAACTGCACGACTTTACATAATTCTGTTTATTGGGAATGGAAATGGTTTTAGAGGGACAAATATCAGTAGCCAGAAAACCACTTTGCGAACAAACCTCGATATTTATGAATTCATCAAGGGGTTTTGAAAACCAATCACTTTTGGGAAGCACATCGAACACATCGAACAAAATGGGCGCGGCACTGGTCACACCGGTAACATTGGGTCTGCCCTCACCATCGGCGTTGCCTACCCAAACCCCGACCACATGGTCTTTCGTCACCCCAATGGCCCAAGCATCTTTATTACCAAAACTGGTGCCTGTTTTCCATGCGATCTCTTTACTGCTGTCATAAAATTCCCAAGATTCGTTTCCTTGGGGTCGGTTCACTTCTTTCATCGCTTCAAAAGTAAGGTAGATACTACCGGCGTCGAAAACCGTTTTTTTTATTGATTTATTTCCGAAATCCAACACTTCTTGTTGTTTTAAAATCGGATCGGTGAACTCATTGGAAAAGTATTCGCTCGATGTTACATTGAAATGATTAATCGTTGATGCTAAATTCGCATAGGTTTTGCAAAGATCCCAAAGATTGCTTTCTGCCCCACCAAGAATCAAGGTCAGACCGTAATGGTCGGCAGATCTGTTCAGGCCGCCAAGTTCGAACACGTTTAACTGATCTCGAAATTTATCCAATCCGTAAGACTGCAACAACCGAACCGCCGGAATGTTCAAAGATCTCGCCAAGGCGTTTTTGGCCTGCACGGCACCACTATAAGCCTCATTGAAATTTTCAGGGGTATAACCCGCAATTTGAGTGGGCACATCGGGTACGAGCATCTCAGGCAAAAGTTCACCGGCATCTAACATTGCCGCATAAAGCAAGGGTTTTATGGTACTGCCCGTACTACGATTGGCCTGAACCATATCAACATCTTTCTGGTGTTCTACCGTCGTTCGTGTATTGCCTACATAGCTCAAAACCTCACGAGTGTTCACGTTCAAAATCAAAACCGCTGCATTGTTCACTTGGTTCTGTTTTAAGTTTTGATGGTGTTTTTCTACAATATCGTTGACGTTCTTTTGTAGGTTTTCATCTAAGGTGGTGGTTATACGTTCTCCTTTGTTCCTTTTTGCGATATACTGCACCAAATGGGGGGCGATATTAGGTAAGGAATAGGGTTTTTGGGGCAATTTTTCCAATAGGGCAAGTTCGTAAGTGGTGCTATCGATCATTGCTTCGTTCATCAATTTTCGCAGCAATCGATTCCGTTTTTTCAATAACCTTTCTTGATTTTTTCCAGGGTAGATCAAACTCGGTGCATTCGGCAAGACAGCCAAAGTTGCAGACTCCGCCCACGATAATTGATGGGACTGTAAACCAAAATAGCGCCAAGCGGCCACATCCAATCCAACTACATTTCCGCCATAAGGGGCATGACTGGCATAGAGCTTTAATATATCCTCTTTCGAATAACGAAGTTCTAAACGGGTCGCTAAAATCAGTTCGATCAGCTTTTCCCAATACGAACGTTTTTTACCATTGCGAGAAAGACGAATTACTTGCTGGGTTATAGTGCTGCCGCCCCTAATGGTTTTACCGGCCGAGATATTCGCCCCAATTGCTTTTACCATTGAAACCGGATTGAAACCAGGGTGCCGATAAAAATAAGCATCTTCAAATTGCAACAAACAGGTTTTGAATTTGTTGGAAACCGAATCCAACACTGGAAATCGCCATTGACCATCATCGGCGATTTTCGCGCCGAGCAAGATGCCTTGACGGCTCTCCACTACGGTAACTGTAGGGGCTTTGAACAGTTGTTTTGGAAGGCAGAAATAGTAGGCTATCAAAAGAACGGCAAAACCGATAAGCTTTTTAGGATGTGATTTGAATATACTAAGAAACTTCTTCGACAAAAGTCCTCTCCTAACCCTTCCTAAGGAGGGGGGTAGCATCTGTTTTGTAAATAGCTTTTTTATCAGGTTTTAATTTTAGTTTTTCCTCTCCCCTCTTGAGAGGGGAAAGATTCGTGCAACGAATCAGGGATGTGTCTTACGGGTCACAAGGTTGAATCATTCGTAAACACTGGAATACTGGTTAATCTTCAATATCCCTTCCATGTTCTTCCTCAAATTCCAAAATAAAGCTTTCAAGTGCCCGAAGTACATTGTCCATATCATTAAAAACTTGATTATCGGTAAATCTCAATAAAGTTATACCGAAAGATTTGATTTTCTCTTCCTTAATAACATCCTTTTTGTAAACCTCAACAATCTGATGTGAATACCCATCAATTTCAATACCCAACATCAACTCATTACAGAAAAAATCAAGAATATAATTGTCTATAGGTTTTTGTCGATGGAAATCGTAACCCCAAAACTGTTTTCGTTTTATTTTTTGCCAGAGGCGCACCTCTGCTTTGGTCGAATTATTACGAAGTTGCCTAGCCAGCTCTTTAAGTTTAGGGTTATAAGGAATTATCTTCCTTCGTTTCATACTGAACACGTATTTTCTTCAAGATCCGTTACAATTGATTTCTGCTTGAGCTGAACACACCCCTGTCCGCCTATGGCGGACTTTCCCCTCTCAAGAGGGGATTTCTTAGCACTAACTAATATATCCCTTCTCTAAAAAATATTCCACGATAGCCTCTTTCATCAATACTGATTGCTCTCCTGCTTTTAAGGGCGGCAACTCTTCTTTCACAATATAATGTGGCCAACCTTCTTCGTCGAAGAATTCAAATTCATAATACCCATAGGGTTCTAAAAGACGGCAAATAGCAATGTGCATCAAATTCAATTTTTCGTCTTTCTTATATTTTCTATGGTATTGTCCCAATTCTTGAACGCCTACCAAATAAATGATGGCATCAATATCCAAAGGGCCGCTATCGGCAAATTGGGCAGAAAGCTTCTCGACCAGTTCTAGCCATCTCTCCTTTAATTGCACATCTCTAGACATGGTTTTTAATCCCTTTTTAAATGAGTTCTTCACTAAGGGCGCAAAGGTACAAATCAAAATGCTACATTTGCTGAAACGTTTTTGCAATGGCTTTTTTGGATATTATTTTAGGATTGATGCTGATTTGGGGCTTATGGAAAGGACTCAAAAACGGACTTTTCGTAGAAATCGCCTCTATCATCGCTTTGATCGCCGGAATTTTTGGGGCCATTCACTTCTCATATATTGCCGGAAATTATCTGTCACAAAATATGCAATGGAATGAGCGTTATATTAGTATTACCGCCTTTGTGGTCACATTTATCGCCATAGTGGCCATTGTTCATTTGGCTGGAAAATTCTTGACCAGAATCGCTGATTTCGCCATGTTGGGCCTACTCAATAAAATTGCAGGAGCACTTTTTGGGGCTTTGAAAGTTGCTGTTATTCTTGGGGCGCTTTTGGTGTTTTTTGACCGTATGAACAACACTATGAGTTTTATAAACGATGAGACCAAAAAAGAATCTGCTCTTTATGAACCAGTAAAAGAGATCGGGGAATTTGTTTTTTCAATGGTTTTAAAAAAACGGAATCAGACCAGTGAATGACTGAGTTCTCCTTTCGAAAAAGGTCTGCCTGTCTTTTAATATCCACCCCTTAACAAGTTCTACTGCACCACTTCAACCCACTGACCCTTAGTTCGTACCATATAGTTGTTATCATACATAGCTTCGACCTGTATGCCCGGTAAATAGTATTTGCCCAAATAGGATGCATTCAATAAGATTCTGAAAGTCTTGGTCTCGTTTCTGTTCATATCAAAATAGAAATTGGCACGGTCATCTCTCAGGTCGGTGTAGGTAACCTCGTTTTGGGCAAAATCACCGAAATCAGTAAAACGGGTATTTACGATTTCCCATCCTGAGGGAAAAATCTCGGTCAATGCCATATCTTTTATAGTATTTGAACTGGTATTCGTCAAACTAACCACAGCTACAAAATCAGTGCCTTGGGTGATTTGGGAAACATTCAATCTAGAGCCATCCCTCCCTTTAAAGGTCATTTGTGCAGATAGGTTTTTCTGTGTCGTTTTCTCTTCGCCCACGGGCAAGATTCCACTTTTGACAATACTGACATAAACCGTGTTGCTTTCCTGGTTTTTTAGTTCGATATTATTGCTTCCTTTTTTGATGTTCAGCTTTCGATTTGCCAAGGTTTTAGTAGTACTTATATTTTCAGATTTCCCATTTACGACTACACTTGTCTTGATGCCTTTTCCACCGACCATTTCGGCAAATTTAGCCATTGCCAATAAACTGTAGGCGGTACTTTGGGTACTCATCCATCGTTTTTCCGACAAGCGCTTTGCAATGGTCTTTGCCAAATCTTGCGCTTTCGACTTGTCTTTTAACAGCACATAGGTTTCTAAGGCCATGGCCCTATTTCTGTCTGATGAACCATAGGTGCGATAGTTGTATTTACTACTAAAATCAAGCTTGGTACTGCTCAATATTTTTTTAGCTACTTGAGCTTGCCCTATTAACCCGTAAGTAGCGGCGAGTCTGAATTTCGCTTCATTCGAGACTTCGTTGGTCTCTCGCAAACGGTTCATCGAAGCCACATCAGCATTGCCCGAAAGTGCCAAAGTATATAATCTGTATGCCTGTGCAAGATCAGAATAATCATTTCCAGAACGCCATTGCTTTGCGACATTCTGTTGGTATTTAACCCAACTTGTTTTAAACCCTATCGGCAATACATAGCCTTTCTTTTCGGCCTCTAATAAAAAATGTCCCGCATAGGTGGTGCCCCAATCGTTGGCATAATTCTGCCCGGGCCAATATGAGAATCCACCACTCGGCCTTTGAAAACCGCCCAAGCGTTTGATGCCCCGATCCATATTTTGTTGAATGCGCTTTTTCTTTTCAGAAGTGACATCAAAAATATCTGATAGATATAACTGTGGAAAAGCCCCAGAAGTAGTCTGTTCAACACACCCATGCGGGTATTGGATCAAATACTTCATGCGCCCGTTAAAATTCATTGGGGGCAAGGTCGAAAATTCAATTTCTGCCGAGTTGCTTCCTGCTATACCAAAAGTTTCTAGGTCAATGGTCTGACCAGCATTTGCATCTAAAATAATGGTTTGAACGTCTGAGGTCATCGGATTGGGGTTCACAACATCAATCTCAATCTCAAAAGAAGCGGTTTCACCTCCTCCGGAAGCTTCAACGATTATTTTTCCTATCCCTTTAAAATCTGATACATTCAAATGAAAATAGGCCATTTTTTCATCAGGTTGGGCAAAGGTCAATGATTGGGTAGTCTCTCCTTCAACGGTAAATGATTTGTCTTTTTTAATGCGCAAGGTCACATTTTTGACCTTCTTTTCCATAGCAAAAACAGTTACAGGTAGTGTCACCTTTTCACCTGGTGTTATTTTACGCGGCAATGATGCCAAAATCATCAATGGTTTTCTAACCGGAGTGGTTTTTTCGGCTTGACCATAAGCCTCTTTCTCAGAATTTCCAGCAATGACCATAGTTCGGACAGAACCCACATATTTCGGTATTTTTATTTTATGGGATTTTGTTTCTCCTTTCTTCAAACTAAATGGCCCTAAATGAACCACCATTGGTTCAAAACGATTTGCCTTTTTGTTCTTGGCCCCCGCTAATTCACCATCACCACCAATAGCGAACACCTGATCGATGCGACCACCAAAGGCGCCAATAACATCATCGTAAACATCCCATGTTTTTACGCCCAAGGCTTCTTTTGCGTAAAAGGTGCCCCATGGGTCGGGTGTTTTAAATCTTGTTAGATCCAACAAACCTTCATCAACAATGGCAATGCTATAGGTCATGGCCTTACCTTGTTTTTCATTTACTTTTACCGTTATGTTCTCTTCAGGCCTTAAAACATTGGGCATATTGATTTCAGGGTGTAATTTGGTTTCTTTGTTCTCAACACCAATACCCGTAACCCCATACAATCGTATAGGCGAATCGTTCTTGGTAGTGGCATGTGGTTGTAAAAGTGCAATATTGATGTACACGTTGGGCGTGTACAGTTCTGTAATGGGCAATTGGAATTTTGTCTCTTTTTCTGTGGTCTCTACCCAAAGCGACTCTAAAACCTCGCTGCCATTTTCTATGGTCACCAAAGCTCTTCCGCCCTGCGAACTCGGGAAGGTCACCGTAGCTTTTTCATCCACATTATAAGTTTCCTTATCGGTAGAAAACACCAACATTGTGGCTGCCGATGGGTCGTTCTTTCTAGATTTTCCCGCCCAACCCGGCCAATCGATATATATGACTTTTCCAGTGGCATGCCCTCCGTTTTCGTCTTCAACACGTACTACATATCTTCCCCAATCGGGATATTTGAGTTCAAAATCAAAGCTGCCTTTTCCCTTTAAATTAGTGCTTATGGTCTCTTCATGAACCATCTCTTTATATTCACTACTGCTATAGGAAGATAGATTGTCAGAAGAAGTATCCCACCACCACCTCCAATTCACCTTATATACAGTTACCTTCAGGTTTTTGGTTGCTTTTGGTTTCCCTTTTTCATCCACCGAAACCACATCGAATTTATGTTTCTCATCAGTCAGTAACATGCCACGAGCCTTATCGCCTTTGGGTACGTTCAAACCAATGTACGTCTCATAGGGCGAATACGGTTTCGTAAATACATCGGTACTGAAATCACCCCCGTTTTCATATACTTTGGTGATAAATGCAGCTTTCAACATACCTGGGGCTTTACTATCTAATTGTGGATTTATACTAAAACCAGCTTTACCATCTGCATCTATCTTTCCGTCAAAAACCACCTGATCCTCAGTTGAAAAACTTCGTGTAGGGTCATCAAAAATATAACCCGGAAAATTTTTAAAGGTTGTTGTCTGCGAATTGAACTTTGCCGTGATATCGGCCTTTAAATTTTTGGCAATCGCACCATGAAGCCATTTCACTTCCATATCACCATTGATGGGTCTATCGCCTTTCAATACTTCAGAATCAAATTCGGTCTTGATTTTTAAACGATTGGGCTTGATGGTCTCTATCTTGATGGTCTTCGAGAACGATGCCCCACCGACCGATACCTTTGCCAACCAATTACCCGTAGGTGCGTTTTCATCGGTCTCAACATCAAAATGGTAAAAATTGTTGAGTCCGTTTGTCTTTACCTCTCTATGCACTACCTTATTATAGGGGTCCAACAACTCTAGCTTGACCGGGTGGTTTACGGGAAGTTTATTTGCATTGTCATTCAGCATAAAAGAAAGGAAAACCTTATCGCCAGGCCGCCAAACACCCCTTTCACCAAAAATGAACCCTTTGATGCCCTTTTTCAGTTGCACACCTGAAACATCGAACTTGCTTACCGAAAGCACATTGCCATCGTTCAATTTTACGTAGTTCTTTTGTCCGTTATTCTCAACAATAGCAAAATAGGCCAGTTTTTCAGCATCAAAAACCGCCGTGCCATCGGCATCGGTAACCACATTGCCCAAAGACTGTTGTTGAAAATTATAAAACGTAACCTTGGCACCGGCAATAGGAGCCGTATTCAAAATATCACTGATAGCAACAAAATAACTTTTGTTCGCTCCTTTTTTAATAATCACACCTATATCGGTCGCCAACACGTTCATACCTACTTTTTTATCGTAGTAGTATGATTTATCACAGGGGTTTTCACGTTCGTTCCAATCATAATCGTAATAGCCGTAATCATCATAATATTCTTCAATACCATCCCATGAACTATCTTCTTGTTCTTCATCAAAATTCTCCTCGTTTTCCTCTTCGGCATCAAAATTGGTGCCCTCACATTCATATGAACTGTAGGCGGGCTGGTAATTGAACTCTACCCGGTACATGGCACCCATTTCAGGTGAAATAAGTGCGTTCAAATCAAGCGCATGTGCCGCCCACTTACCATTGCCATTGGTCAGGTTGTTTTGAAGAATTATTTTTTTTGTGGCAATGGGTCTGGCCACGCTTCTTAGGTTGTAATTGCCATCTAAATTATTTCCTTGTAAAAACTGAAGAATATTGTTTTCAAATATTTTAAATACCGATACATTTACAGCCTTTAAGTTTACAGCTTCAAAATTGATTTTTAGGTTATTTGACGAAGGCAAGATCGTACCGTTGGAAAGCAAACGCAACTGTGGTTTCATCTGTTCAAAAGCAATACGTTCTTCAAATTTGGTTTTCAACTTATGGCCATCAGTGCTTTCTATACCCTGAAAGACCTCAAGTTGTACGATGCCCTCGATCTCTTTAGAGGGATAGACTTTCAACGTATTGCCGTCTACCAAGTATTTAGGCTTGTCATCATCGCCCAAAAGAACCAACCCTTTAAAGTTCTGCCCTTTTTTTATAGGATCTGAAAAGCTGATCAAGACCATTGGGCTCTCTCCTGTCTTTACGGTGGCCTCAAGTACGGTGAAGTTGTTCTTTCCAGGTATTTCAATGTTGTTCTTGCCCGAACTTTCTATATCTAATTTTGAACCGTTCCAAGAGATTTCGAGTTCAGTATCATTTTCATATCGCACTATACTATCGATCTTAAACTGAAATTGCGTGCCCTCGTTTACGACATCATCAAACTTTATGGGTATAGCTTTGCCCTTGTGATTTGCAGTAATCAACTGTTTTGCATTTTCAAGTGAGAGAACATCTGAAGTACGGAGTTGCCCATTTAAATATTGTCTGTTCTTAGAATATGATTGTAACGCATCAGTATATACATTAAACTGCTGCTTAAGGGTTTTTACCCCAAATGTCATACTGTTGAGTTCTTTGGGAATATCTTTTATAATATCATCCAACGTCAAGGTAAATTGATATTCGGTATCTTGTTTGAAACCGTTTTCAGGTACAAATGCAATGGTTCTATTATCTAAAGCCACCACTTTACCTTTTGTATTGGGTATAACATAAAGTAAATCGGTTTCAAGCTCATCTCCTTTTTCCCATGAATCAATGGGTGTGTTCAAGACTACTCGAACATCACTTTGGGCAGAAATGATACCGTGTGACACCTCGGTAATGTATTCTTGGTATAGGTTTAAGTTATCGAATTGATCTACGAGCTTGTCATTTTTTGAAGTACATCCGACAAGAATTAATAAAATTAAAGAGATACGAAGAAAGAATTTAATTTTCATAAAAATTAAGTTTGAGTAAAAGTACTATAAGGCCTTTATAAAACCATCCCTATAAACCGTAATTATGAAGTCTCAAAAACTACCGTTTTCAGTTAGAACGAAAACCCTTGGGTTTTTATTACTTTACAGTTTGATCCAAACACTTGATGTTTATGAAAGATTTTACGTACAATGTTTGGTGCGATTAGTGTTGTTCATCGAAAAAATCCTTTTTTTTATAGATCATTTATATAAATTCTTTATCATTACACTCATTAGTATCTCCCCAGATAACAATAGAACACAGGATTGCCCCATTTTTTCCTACCTACTTTTTTAAGAATGCCTACTTGCAAATATCTTTTGTATGAAAATGAGATTGCACTTTGTTGGCCTCCTATTATTTGTATGTACCTTGGCTTCTTGTGATAAAGAGGCACTTGAAAATACATCTGTCATAGCGGCAAAAAACGCATTGGAAGTAGAACAGGAATTATTCGGCGCAGTCAACGAACATAGGGTCTCGTTAGGTCTCAACGCTTTGCAATATAGTGAAATAGCTTATACGTATGCCAACGAACATAACGAATATATGATTTCTAAGGCGAGCATCAGCCATGATAATTTTAGTTCAAGAGCCTCTAAGATCTCTTCAAAAACAGACGCCGAATTTGTTGCAGAAAACGTGGCCAAAGATTATGGCGATGCCACAGAGGCTTTTCAAGGTTGGATGAACAGCACTAGCCATAAAAAAACTATAGAAGGTGAATTTTCACATACTGCGGTCAGCGTGAAAATAAATGCTGATGGCAACCTTTACTTTACTCAGATTTTCTTTAGGTAAACTTGACCCAAAGCCAAAGCCACTTTTTTTAAAACTCAATAAAATTTATATTTCATCTAATGCCCTGATATAACGATCAGGGCATTTTGTGCTTCATGAGTTTTAACTTTACCCAATTCATTTTGAGTTCACCATTAAGAATTTGTAACTTCGCTAAAAATCTAACAATACATCTTCAAAAAGTTATAGAATGTCAAAAATCGTAACCGAATTCGGTATTGACGATGCGTTAAAAGCATTGGGAATATCAGCTATTAATGACGGAACCTCAACAGGTTCAAACAATTTCTCTTCTGGGGAATTGATCGAGTCTTTCTCACCAGTAGATGGTGCTTTAATAGGAAAAGTCAAAACCACCTCTAAAGCAGACTTTGATAAAGTGATGGATACCGCAACGGAAGCATTTAAAACATGGCGACAAAAACCGGCCCCACAACGAGGGGAAATCGTTCGCCAATTCGGTGATAAATTACGTGAATTAAAAGAGCCGCTAGGAAAATTGGTCTCTTATGAAATGGGAAAAAGCTACCAAGAAGGCTTGGGCGAGGTACAAGAAATGATTGATATATGTGATTTCGCGGTCGGGCTGTCAAGACAGCTCCACGGCTTGACCATGCATTCTGAACGACCTGGCCATCGTATGTACGAACAATATCATCCGTTAGGGGTGGTGGGTATCATATCTGCCTTCAACTTTCCCGTTGCCGTATGGGCATGGAATACGGCCTTGGCTTGGATATGTGGTGATGTCTGCGTTTGGAAACCTTCTGAAAAAGCACCCCTGTGCGGAGTAGCCTGCCAAAATATTGCGGCAGCGGTCTTTAAAGCCAATAACCTGCCCGAGGGTATTTCTTGTTTAATCAATGGAGATTACAAAGTGGGCGAAATGATGACCAACGACAATCGCGTTCCTTTGGTTTCTGCCACGGGATCGATACGAATGGGAAAAATAGTCGCTCAGGCAATAGCAGCCAGATTAGGAAAATCATTGCTGGAACTGGGTGGTAACAATGCCATTATCGTTACCCCTGATGCAGATATAAAAATGACGGTCATAGGTGCTGTTTTCGGTGCCGTAGGCACTGCAGGGCAACGCTGTACCTCAACCCGAAGATTAATTGTTCACGATTCTATTTACGATACCGTAAAAGATGCAGTGGTCAAAGCTTACGGACAACTTAGAATAGGTAATCCGTTGGACGAGAACAATCATGTGGGCCCTTTAATAGATACCGATGCGGTTGCCATGTATAAAACAGCCCTCGAAAAAGTAGTTGCCGAAGGTGGCAAACTAATTGTTGAAGGCGGCGTTCTAGAAGGTAACGGTTACGAAAGTGGTTGTTATGTAAAACCTGCCATTGCCGAGGCTACCAATAGTTTTGAAATCGTACAGCATGAAACTTTTGCTCCCGTTCTATATCTTTTAAAATATTCTGGGGATGTTGAAAATGCAATTGCCATACAGAATGGCGTAGTGCAAGGCCTCTCATCGGCCATCATGACCAACAACCTTCGCGAAGCAGAACGTTTTCTCTCTTGTGCCGGAAGCGATTGCGGTATTGCCAATGTAAACATTGGGACCTCGGGTGCTGAGATCGGTGGTGCTTTTGGCGGTGAAAAAGAAACAGGTGGTGGTCGCGAAAGCGGATCCGATGCATGGAAAGTGTATATGCGAAGACAGACCAACACCATTAATTATACTACGGAATTACCGTTGGCACAGGGAATCAAGTTTGATCTATAAATTTAAAAGTCCTCCTCCCTTTGGGGAGGGGATTTAAAAGAGGGGAACAAAAAATCCCGCTGTTGTTCAAACCTACCAGTTCCCCCGATCGGTAGTCTTGAAATAACAGCGGGATTAACCAAACTAACTCAAACACTATTCTTTATAAAGTAGGAAGCTTACCCTATGATTATTTGCCTCACTTAATCTATTTTGACTTTCTCAGGTTCTTGAACACGCCAACTGCCGTGTAACAAAGCCTGTGTTCCTAAAACCAAGACCATACAAACAAAGGTCGCTATTTTGAAGATTTCTGTTTTCATATTGTTGTTGTTCTAAATTGCAATAGAATTTAAATGTAGCCACTATCTTGACGTAAATAATCGCTTTATGTATGATTGGGTGCTATTTGTGTATGATCGGTACAAGATTCAATAAATAGCACTTTGTTTTCAATGGTCATGACCTTAAAAATTCATTACTGCTGATCTTTAAGGTTGTTTACTCTTTAGTGTTAATAAAACAAAAAGGTAAACATATACAAGGAAAAAAACTTTACAAACATTTCTCTCGAGAGATTCACTGTGCCAAGTACGGCTGGCGGTCTCGTCATTTCCTGGATTAAATACAAAAACTTTAACATTATTAAGTTTTTTTTAATACATTGTGGCTCAAACACTAAATGAATATTAACAATGACAAAAAAAACAACAAACCTGCTCGGGATTATTATTACCATTCTGGCGGGGACTTACTTTTACATTACGTGCTGTAGTTCATGCGGCACTACCGTAAAGGATGATCCCGTAAAAGAAGCGGTTGTTCCCGTAGCAACTAAGGAAGCAACGTCATACCCATTTGCGTTTAGCGATGGTGAGTATGCGTACAACGAAAACGACAATTACAACTTTAATGTGTCGTCTTCATCAATTCTAATGCCTTTAACACAAAAAGTGACCGATGGTATTGCAAGCTTAAAAGCCTTTTTGGCTGAAAATGCGGGCAAGGTCATAAACATTACGGGGTATTATAAGAGTGATGAGAACAACGATTCGGCTTTTCCCAACTTGGGTCTCGCTAGGGCCAATGCGGTAAAGAACCATTTGGTCGAAAATGGCATTTCATCTACCCAAATAAACACCTTGGGTAAATTAATGGATGAAATGATCTCTAAAGACAATATTTACCTAGGTCCCGTAGAATACGGTCTTGCAGGTGAAGCTGCAGATGCCAAAGATGAACTAAAGGCATTGTACGACAAAATCACGGCCAACCCCTTGGTTCTGTATTTTGAAACCAATCAGGCCTCTATAAACCTATCAGCAGAGCAACGCCAAAAGGTTGCCGATATCTCTAGGTATCTAGATAAGGTAGAAGGTGCCTCTTGTAATGTTATTGGTCATACCGATAATGTCGGTCGCCGTGGTCCCAACATAAGATTAGGACAAGGAAGAGCCGATTTCGGTAAAGCTTATTTGGTAAAGAACGGTATTGCGGCCTCTAAAATAACCGCTAGTTCAAAAGGCCCAGATGTTCCGGCAGAAAGTAACGCTACTGAAGCTGGCAGATCTAAGAACAGAAGAACAGTTGTCACATTAAACAAATAATTAACAATAAAAATAAATAAATATGGATTTTTCAAATATGAATATATGGTGCTGGTTGATTCCCCTACTAATCGGTGTCATCTCAGGGATTTTAGGTTACCTGATCGGAAAAGGATCGAGTACGACCATAGACAATTCAGCCGACCTTAAATTGTGGAAAGACAAAAACTCTAAATTACAGGCCGACCTTGATGCCTGTACCAATAAATTGTCAGCTAAAGCAGCTGCACCTGTCGTAGCTGCCATTCCTTTTGATGCCGATGCCGCCAAGGCCGCATTTGGCAAGGTTATCAAACATGATGATCTTAAAGTAGTTGAGGGTATTGGCCCTAAAATAGAGGGAATGTTTCATGCTGGAGGAATTAAGACTTGGAAAGAGCTTTCTGAAACAGCCGTTGCAAGATGTCAAGAAATTCTTGATGGTGGTGGTGAGCGCTATAAGGTTCACGATCCTGCTTCTTGGCCTATGCAATCAAAAATGTGCTATGAGAACAAGTGGAGCGAACTCTTCAAGTGGCAAGAAGAACACGATCACGGAAAACTGTAATCGATTGTATTTTCCTTTCAAATAAAAAAGATCCGCCATTGGCGGATCTTTTTCTTTTCTATAAACATACCTGTTTAAATGACCCCGTTCGCCTCTACCCATTTAAAACGGTATTGCTCTTCAGAGAATTTCATGCGCTCTGAAATACGGTACAACCTATCAGGTAGTTTCATTAAATAATCCCTGGCTTTTTCAGCCTCATCAGACAAACCCCTTATTGAATCAATTTTCCAAAAAGTGTTCAGCTTTTTTAGAATATCAATATAATCATTAGCCGTATAAACCCCTAGACGTTGGGCACAGTTTGAAAAGTTCTCGAAAGCAGAACCTATACTGCCTCCTGTTTCGCGTAAAAAATGTGCGGGCATGACAATTTTTCTTTTCATCATATCGGTAAAGGCCAACATCATACCTGAAGGGTCTTCGCCAAAAATGGTCTTTACAAACTCTCGGTATGCCAGATGATGACGCATTTCATCACCTGCGATAGTTGTACACATTTTTGCTAATTGAGCATTACCTTTTTTCTTGGCCATTTTACCCACTCTTTTGTGCGAAATAAAGGTGGCCAATTCTTGAAATGAAGTGTACACAAAGTTTTTATAGGGATCCCTGTCGGTGCCTATATCGAAACCGTCAGAAATCAGATGCTGCGTTGTAATCTCTACTTCGCGCATATTCACCCTTCCTGATAGGTATAGGTATTTGTTCAACACATCACCATGGCGATTCTCTTCGCCCGTCCATGCTCTTACCCATTTTGACCAACCATTTGCCTTGCCGTCATGTTGGTTGATACCTTCAACATCCATCAACCAAGACTCGTATGTTGGCAATGCTTCTTCAGTAATTGTATCGGCGACCATAGTCACCCAAAAATCATATCCCAGTTCTTTTGATTCTCCTCTTAAATCTCTTACGGCTTCAATAAAACCATCACTTTCAGAATCGGGCAAAAAATCAGATGGTTGCCATATTTCTTCAATAGGAATCAAAAAAGAATCTATAAACCCATCTACCTTATGCTCAATGGCCTGCATTACCTCTAGTCTAATATTTTTCTCAACCATTTTGAAAATTTTTACAAAGTTCGTGAATTAATTATCTAATTCATCCCAAAGGGATGTCTATTTTAATTTCTCCCTCTTTCATCAGGATACAAATCACATACCGCATCACTTTGCCATACTTGTTTCGTATTGACATCCATCATTGAAAGAGGTCCTTTGAATGCGGCTCCTGTATCAATATTCCAAACATTGGCCGCTTTTTTGGGTACGACCGAAGCTGTTCTTGAAATTGGGGTGTGCCCAATATAAATCTCTTTGTAATGGCTCAAACGGCTGGGATACCTTGCATCATTCTCTGATAAATCAGGATTTAATGATCGTGCCAATTCCCAAAGGGTGCGGTCCCAATAAAATGTCTTTGTATCGTATTCATACGCTATTCCTTTGAGGTTGGTAAACCCTGCATGCAAAAAAAGCCTTTTTTCCGAATCTAGAAAGTAGTTGTCTAACTTTTCATAGAAGCGTATATGCCTCTTTATGGTTTCTTTATCCGCCTTTTGATAAGACGCCATTGTAGCCGCACCCCCATGTTGGATCCAAAGAGGATTGTCATTTCCCGCTTTTAACCATTCAAGGCAAAGTTCATCGTGGTTTCCCCTTATAAAAATACAATCATGGGTTCGTTGTAACTGCAATAAAAAATCGACAGTTTCGACGGCAGGGCTCCATCCATCCACATAATCCCCTAAAAATATTAATTTGTCCTCTGATGTTATCCTTCCTCTTGACAGCACTTGTTCTAGGGCTTTTAAACCTGAATGTACATCACCGATCACCAATGTTCTTCTTGAGCTCATTGTGCAAAAATCGCAATTATCGCAATGATTACAAGAATAAAAAGCACTAAAAAGAATATTTTCCAGAAGGAATAAGGTCGTGTGCCGCTCAAAACACCCGTCTGCCCATTGATGTAAAAGGGGAGCAAAATATGTTTAAAGGTTTCAGCGGATAGTTTGGGCAATGCACCGTGTATCACCTCCAATATCCCTGTGAATCTTAGGCAATCAGCTTTGCTATCTGGGAAGATTGATAATGTTCCTCCTTTAATGAGGCCATTTCTTTTGAATTCCCAACTTGATATTTCATCGTTTTTGTAATCAAAAAGTTAAATCACAATATATCAAATTGCATTTATTTGTTGACTTTTTATTGTTGATAAATTTTTAATATGCTGAAAATCAATGCATAAGATTATTTTTCTTGTTCACTATTATGACAAATGTCATATAGTAGTTCTTTTCCTTTTTATACTTTTACTTCTTTGATTCGAAGACCTTACTAACCAGAAAAAATTGCACATGCCTACAAAAACGATCCAGCCCGTTCAAAAGGTCTACACTCAGGAAGAAGCCTTTCGGGCAAGCTTGGCCTATTTTAAGGGCGATGATCTTGCCGCCCGTGTTTGGGTGAACAAATATGCCCTAAAGGATTCCAAGGGAAACATCTACGAACTTACCCCAGATGATATGCACCGCAGGATCGCCAAAGAAATTGCACGGACAGAACAAAGGTATCCAGACCCCATGAACGAAGATCAAGTTTTCGACCTGATCAAGAACTTCAAATACATCGTACCGCAGGGAAGCCCCATGGCGGGCATTGGCAATCCGTTTCAAATAGCATCCCTTTCAAATTGCTTTGTAATCGGCAACGAAGGTACGTCAGATTCTTACGGTGGTATCCTAAAGATCGATCAAGAGCAGGTACAATTGATGAAACGTCGTGGCGGTGTGGGCCATGACCTTTCACATGTACGTCCCAAAGGTTCCCCGGTCAAGAATTCGGCTTTGACCTCGACCGGACTTGTTCCTTTTATGGAGCGTTATTCCAATTCTACCCGTGAAGTGGCACAAGATGGGCGCAGGGGGGCATTAATGCTGTCTGTTTCCATAAACCATCCGGATGCCGAGGATTTTATCGATGCCAAAATGGAGCAGGGCAAGGTGACGGGGGCCAACGTTTCTGTCAGGATCGATGATGATTTTATGAAATCTGTTGAAAACACCTTGCTCTATACCCAAAAGTTTCCCGTCCACAGCAACGAGCCAAAAATTTCAAAACAAATCGAAGCCCAAAAGCTATGGGGCAAAATAGTGCACAATGCCTGGCGATCTGCAGAGCCGGGAATTTTATTTTGGGACACCATCATCAAGGAGTCCGTTCCCGATTGTTATGCAGATCTGGGCTACAGAACAGTCTCCACAAACCCTTGTGGGGAAATTCCCCTATGCCCCTATGATTCTTGCAGATTGTTGGCCATTAACCTATTTTCTTATGTGGAAGAGCCGTTTACGGATAGGGCCTCTTTTAATTTCGACCTCTTTAAAAAGCATATTGCCGCTGCCCAGCGCATCATGGACGATATAATCGATCTGGAGCTGGAAAAGGTAGATGGCATTCTTGCAAAGATAAAAGCGGATCCCGAAGTGGAGGAAACAAAGGCGGTGGAGTTCAGGTTGTGGGGCAAAATCAGCGAAAAAGCGGCCCAAGGCCGTCGCACCGGTATCGGGATCACTGCCGAAGGTGATATGCTGGCCGCATTGGGCCTACGCTATGGAAGTGAAGAAGCCAACGAATTTTCCATCCAAATACACAAGACCATAGCTTTGGAAACCTACAGGGCATCGGTACATTTGGCCAAGGATCGGGGCGCATTTGAAATTTATGATCCCGAAAGGGAAAAAGATAACCCGTTCATCCTTCGTTTAAAGGAGGCCGATGAAAAATTGTATTATGAAATGCTGGAATATGGCCGCAGAAACATCGCATTATTGACCATCGCACCTACAGGTACTACCAGTTTAATGACCCAGACCACATCTGGCATTGAGCCCGTTTTCCTTCCGGTATATAAACGTCGAAGAAAGGTCAATCCCAACGACAAGGATGCGCGGGTAGATTTTGTGGACGATCTGGGCGATTCATGGGAAGAGTATACGGTGTTCCACCATCGATTTAAGCAGTGGATGCAAGTAAATGGCTTTGATACCGAAAAAAAATACGGTCAGGAAGAACTTGATAAAATCGTGGCACGATCGCCCTATTACAAAGCCACTTCCAATGATGTGGATTGGCTGAGCAAAGTCCGTTTGCAGGGAGCTGTCCAAAAATGGGTGGACCACTCCATTAGTGTCACCGTAAACCTTCCCAATGAGGCATCCGAAGAATTGGTGGGCAAGTTGTACATGGAGGCCTGGAAAGTAGGCTGCAAAGGAGTAACCGTGTACCGTGACGGGTCAAGATCTGGGGTGCTGGTCTCCAATGATACTAAAAAGGGGGCAGCGGAAACCTTAACAGCTTTTCCCACCAAACGCCCCCAAATTTTGGAGGCCGACGTAGTCCGTTTTCAGAACAACAAAGAAAAATGGATCGCTTTTATCGGGCTGATCAATGGCCATCCCTATGAGATCTTTACAGGTCTGGCCGATGATGAAGACGGTATTTTAATTCCCCGTTGGGCCAATGATGGGTTGATCGTAAAGGATAGGAACGAAGACGGAAGCTCTCGTTACGATTTTCAGTACAAGAACAAAAGGGGCTATAAAACCACAATTGAAGGGCTTTCCCATAAATTCGATCCTGAATATTGGAACTATGCCAAATTGATTTCGGGTACATTGCGGCATGGTATGCCAATTGAAAAAGTGGTAGACTTGATCAACAGTCTACAGTTGGACAGCGAATCGATCAACACATGGAAAAACGGTGTCGTCCGTGCCTTAAAAAGATATGTTGCCGATGGGACCGAAGCCAAAGGGCAAAAGTGCGGAAATTGTAATTCCACCTATTTAATATACCAAGAGGGATGCCTTACTTGCAAGGATTGTGGGTCTTCCAAATGTGGGTGAGGTTCGTATGTTTAAAATATATCCCGGTTTGAACACATCGGCCAATTGACCTTCGTTGACAAAAACCGCTGCTTGGCCTTCACGAACAATCAATTTTGCATTGTTTTTAATCTCATTTTAATATCGCTCAAAGCGATGTACAATAGTGTCATTACTACTATCTAACCACTCTACAATATCTATAAACTCATGACTGAGTTTCTTTTTTATTTCATCGAATAAGCTCATTTTAAATTTGTTTTATAGTTTTTGAAAAGGTAAGGCTTTCTTTAAAAGACTCCAAAAAGGAAAATTTGCCATTTTAATGATGTGTATGGTATGCATTTCATCGATTTTGAGGAAAACGGTTTAGTTATTTAACATTTTATCCATACTTTATGCAAGACTAATTAACATTAAAGAACAATCATATGAAAACAAAATTACTCAAGAAAATTTTTAACTCTTTTTTGCTTTTTGGGCTGCTTTTTCTAGTAGCGTTCCAAAGCAATGCGCAAGACTTAAAAACCACACATGACGAGGCTCCTCAAAAAGGGCACGCACTTTACAAACAATCTAAAATCTATGATAGTGAAACAGGACCGACAGGGGTAAAACCAAAGGCTGTTGGAGACCGTGCAATGGATCGTTGGAATTATGAGCAAGGCTTACTACGGAATCCTTATACAAAGGAAATTCCGTCAAATATCAAATTAATGGAGGCGAGATTCGCAAACAAAATCGAGAAACGCAATTTTGAATCGGAAGCTTCAAATAAATCAAGCGAAACTTCAGCAAGAAGTCGATTTTCTTGGTGGCGAAACAGAGGTCCAGGAAATGTAGGTGGTCGTACTAGGGCACTCGCCATTGACAGAAGAAATGAAAATGTCATTTTCGCCGGAGGGGTCTCGGGTGGATTATGGAGATCTTACAACAAAGGTAAAAGTTGGAGAAAGGTAACCCGAAAACGCCAATCACCAAGTATTACATCAATTGTTCAAGACCCACGAAGAGGTAAAAGCCGTATCTGGTACTACGCCTCTGGAGAACGATTCGGGAACTCTGCCAGTGCAGGTGGTGCATTTTATACGGGTACAGGTATATACAAATCGACCAATAATGGGTATAGCTGGCGTAAAGTACGCAACAGTAATGACGATGACCTTACAGCAATTACCTCTTTAGACCTTATTAATAGCATTGCTATAGATCCCAAAAACGGAGATTTGTATGTGGCTACCTTCGAAGGTGTATTCCGTTCAAAAAAAGGAAGAGGCCCATTTGAGGAAGTTTTGCATGGCGCACGTGATAGCCAGACCGAAGTGATGATAACCCCAGAAGGAAAAATCTATGCAACGGTAAGTATTTTTAGTGGTGATGATGCTGGGTTTTTCGTATCGGATGACGGTGATACGTGGACGAATATCACACCTCCAAATATGGTTCCAGCTTATGGAAGAACCGTAATGACCTTTGATCCATCAGATGAAAACAGAATTTACTTTTTTTCGTATAATCTAGCCGATTTTTCCGAAGCATTCCTATGGAGACATCAAGGAGATGCTGAAACTCCAGAAGAACAATGGGTAGATTTAAGTGCCAACCTACCAACTTCTATTGGTGGGCCTGTAGGAAACCTAAATCTTCAAGGTGCGTACAATATGCTTGTTAAAGTGCACCCTGCCAACCCTGATATGGTATTTATAGGAGGTACCAACTTATACCGCTCTACGACAGGTTTTACAACCCCAACGGGTGCTGAAGGCTGGATCGGAGGTTATAATAGCACCAATGATATTTCAGTATATCCTAACCAACATCCAGATCAACATAACTTAGTGTTTTTGAAATCAGATCCGAATAAAGTAATTTCTGGCAATGACGGAGGGGTGCAAACATCTAATGATATTACTGCCGATACCGTTGAGTGGACTTCTTTAAACAACGGTTATATCACTACCCAGCCTTATGTAGTTTCTTTTGACCCTGAGGGCAATAGCGATGATTTGCTGGCTGGTTTTCAAGATAACGGAACTTG
This sequence comes from uncultured Maribacter sp., assembly GCA_964515285.1. Lineage (GTDB taxonomy): Bacteria > Bacteroidota > Bacteroidia > Flavobacteriales > Flavobacteriaceae > Maribacter_C. The sequence goes on from CAZEUV010000005.1 coordinate 31,210, forward strand.
GTTTACCGATTCTAAAAACGTAAAAGAACCATGGGTAGAGGATTTTGGAGGAGATGGTTCCTATAATGCAATTGCAGACGGAGGTCGAACCCGATACGTTTCTGCCCAAAGAGGTGTTCTATATCGACTCAATTTCAATGAGGCCGGTGAGTTTGACACTTTTACAAGGGTTCAACCTGCAGGAGCTAGTGGATTTGGTTTTATAGCACCTTTTATTCTTGACCCCATCAATGATAATATCATGTATATGCCCGCGGGGGATCGTATATGGAGGAACAACAATTTGGATGAAATTCCATTGTTTTCCAATGCTTCCACTACGGTCAACTGGGTAGAGCAAAAACAAACCGCTACTCCTGATGAATCAAATATTACAGCTTTGGATGTTTCTAAGTTTCCAGTGGCGAACACCTTATATTATGGCACATCTTCTGGAGGGATATACAGAGTTGAAAATGCCAATTTAGACGACCAAGAAGTGGTTGATGTTTCAACTGGTAAAGGAATGCCCCCAGGAAATGTAAATAGTGTTTATGTGGACCCCTCAAATTCGGATCGGGTATTTGTGGTTTTTTCAAACTACAATATTCCAAGTCTGTTTATGAGCAAAAATGCAGGTAAAACATGGACAAACATCAGTGGTAACCTAGAGGAAAATGCAGATGGTACTGGCAACGGACCATCACTACGATCCTTTGCGATAAATGGAAAAAGAGAAGGTTATTTTGTAGGCACCAGTACCGGGGTCTATTTCACTTATTTTCTAAGAGGGAATAAAACGCGTTGGTGGAGAGAGCCTTTTCAAATTGGCAATGCTGTTGTACCACAAGTTAAGACAAGAGCAGATGGCTTTGTAGCTGCTGCTGTACACGGCAACGGGGTTTTCAGTGCTAATTTTTATGTGCGAAAACGACCTGAACCCACTTTAAGTGTTGCCTATTTATTGGCAGATAAGACGGTTGCCACCAATAGTGACCCCTTTGAAGTCGATATAACCGATTTATTCGTGAGTTCTAAAAAACGTAACATAAACATCGAACTTACCAATAGCAATCCGAATTTAGTGAGTGCCGTGTTGGATGGGAATACCATTAAGGTCTCGATTATTGCGGCTGATACTGAAGGAAGCGCAGCAATCGGTCTGATCGCCACCTCTGGAAAAGAGAAAGTTTCAGAAGGCTTTACAGTCCGTGTGGTAGAACCCGCCATTTACGAGCAAACTGGTCCTGCGGTAAGTAGTAGTCCGTCTCAAAACTTTTTAGATTTTGGGGGCATTGCACAAACTGCAGATGACTTTATTGTCCCTGAAGGGGCCAAATGGAAAATCAAAAGTGTCTTGGCTAATGGGGCAGCGAACAATGCTCCTGCCATAGATGCGGCCACTGTAGTGATATACTTAGATAATAACGGGGCTCCTGGGCAGGAAGTTTATAATAGTGGATCAATTGTGCCTACATCTGACCCTGATGACTACTCACTTGATTTAGAACTTCCTGAAGAGGTAGAACTAGAAAGCGGGTCGTATTGGGTCTCTGTATATGCCAATTTAAACTTTGGTGACAATGCGCAACAATGGTTCTGGTTTACTCAAGCCAATGTTATCGGCAATGAAGCCGCATACAAAGATCCTGCGGATCTTTTTGGAACAGGGGCTGTGGATTGGACACCAGCATCTACTGCTTTTGGGTCTGCACCTGAAGATCAGGTTTTTCAGATTTTCGGACTGGTCGAAGAGGTAGGCAATGAGGAGGAAACCGACCTGTCGGGTCTTCCTGATGACGAATTGGGAAGCCAAAGTCTAGCTGAGTTGGATGGCAAAGTTATTACTACGGTTTGGCCCAACCCATCTTCATCTGAATTTTTCTTTTCGATAAAAGGTGGTCAAGATACCCGTGTATCTGCTAGGGTCTATAATATTCTAGGCCAATTGGTTCATGAGAAAACCAATATTGACGCCGCACAAACTTTTTCATGGAATGCGTCAAGCAATCCTGCAGGTTTGTACTTGGTAAAAATTACCGGTCCCAGTACCAATAAAAGCTTCAGTATTGTTAAAAAATAAGTGAAACCTTTACTATTTTTTAAAAGGGCCCGGAATTTCCGGGCCCTTTTTTCATTTGCAGCAGTTGAGCAATACTCCCCACCACCCACTTTATGAGTAGTACAGCAACGAAGTAATCTTTTCGTCAACTGTACAATGCTTCCCTATTCAGGCTAAACTGTTAATTTTCACTCGCTTAGATGTTAAAAAAAGAGCCCGTATCATTTTTAATTTTAATTTTACGTTTCAATAACTATAAAACCCATTCTTATGAAATATCTATTAATCACCTTATTATTGGTTGTCAGTCTTGGGTGCGATACACTCGACAAGGTACAATCCGAAGAAAACCAACAGGCTATAGAAGAAGTGAAACCAAAAAACAACACAGACCCATCTTTGCCTGAACAAGGAAGTATGAACCCAGGCGAGATTACGATTAAAGTCAAAGTGATGGAAGTCTATAACTCGAACAAAGATATATGTGGTGCTTCAAAACAAAATGTGCTCTTGACAAACGTACTAGAAATCATAGAAAAAGGATCAAGCATAACTTTTATGCCCAACAAGGGGGATCAGCTATTGGTCAATTTTCTATTGGCTCCGAAAGATTTGGATACCGATGCGATTATAGAGGCCAAGGCTAGAGAATCACTTTGTAGAGAGGCTTCTAAAACCTATTTCACCATAACTTCCTATAAGATTATAGAGTAACTCCTTTTTTGTCATTACCTTGTTGCTTCAAGTAGAAGGATACTATGAGGAATGTATATTGTATTGGTGAACTTTTAATCGACTTTATAGCCGAAAAACAAGGTGACAATCTTTCAAAAGCAAGGGAATTCACTAAAAAACCCGGCGGGGCACCCGCCAATGTTGCCTGTGCCATAGCTAAACTTGGAGGTAATAGCAGATTTGTAGGTTGTGTAGGTAACGATCCTTTTGGTTCTTTTCTGCTCGATGTACTTATAGATAACAAAGTCAATGTTTCGTTGGCACAACGTTCAAAAACATTTACCACCCTGGCGTTCGTTTCGTTGGCAGAAGGTGGAGAACGCGATTTTGTGTTCAGCAGGGGTGCCGATAAAAAACTGAAGTACGATCCAGAGATCAAAAAAGAATTTAAAGGAAACATTCTTCATTTAGGCGCGGCCACGGCCTTACTTGGCGGTGACTTGGAAAAAGCCTATGGCAGGTATTTTTTTGACGCACTAACCCTCAATACATTTATAAGTTTTGATCCAAATTTCAGGGGAGACCTTTGGAAAGGAGAAGAAGATGTATTTGTTAAAAAATGCGCACCTTTTATTGAAAAGGCCCATCTATGTAAGTTTAGTATGGAAGAGGCTAAGATACTATCGGGGGAAAAAGATTTGAAAAAAGCTTGTGATGTAATACACGAGATCGGTGCCCAAATAGTTATAGTTACCCTAGGAAGCAAAGGCACTTTGGTAAGTGCTTTCAACAAAAAAGAAATCATTGACAGTATAGAGGTAGACCAAGTTGACTCCACTGGGGCCGGTGATGCTTTTGTTGGCTGTTTACTACAACAAATTTCAATTTTAGCAGACCCTCATGATATATTGAACGATTATGAACAGTTAATGAAAATGGTAAAAAATGCGAACAAAGCTGGAGCGCTCACCACCACAAATTTTGGTGCCATACCTTCTTTGCCAACACGAGAAGCTGTCTTCGATTCTTCAGAACCGCACCAATAATCAACAATTATTTAACAACAGCCAATACAATCCTTCTTACCGACTACTGATAAAAAACAAAAATCATTCTTTTTTAACAATAGTAGATGATGCCTGCGCTGTGGGCATTACCACTAAATCGGCAATGTTCACATGATAAGGTCGGGTCACCACAAAATGGATGATGTCTGCAATATCTTCGGGTTTAAGTGCCTGAAACCCTTTATAAACACCTTCTGCCCGCTCTTCATCGCCTTTAAAGCGAACGGTACTGAACTCGGTTTGCACAAGGCCAGGGTTTACAGCACCGACTCGAATGCCATATGCATTTAAATCTATTCGCATACCTTGGTTTATAGCATCTACAGCGTGTTTACTAGCGCAATATACATTCCCTTTTGGGTATACTTCTTTGCCAGCGGTAGAACCTATATTGATGATGTGCCCCGCTTTTTTTGCCACCATTTGTGGAATAATGGCCTTAGACACATAAAGGAGCCCCTTTACATTGATATCCAGCATGGCATCCCAATCATCGAGATTTCCTTTATCAATGGTGTCCAAACCATGTGCGTTTCCAGCGTTATTAATTAGAATATCAATAGTTGAAAAATCTTCGGGCAATGAACTTATGGCCTTTGAGACCGCCTCCTTATCCCTAATTTCAAAATTCAATGTATGCACCTTCGTCATCGCCCCCAAAGTTTCTTTAAGTTCGTTCAATCGCTCTTGTCTTCTACCACAGAGTATAAGTCCGATCTGATTTTTTGCGAACAATTTTGCAGTTGCTCTTCCGATACCACTTGTAGCTCCTGTTATCAAAGCTGTAGGAGTCGTTTTTGTTTTTTGCTGTTTCATAATCATGTGTTATGTTGATAATTTCAATCTCCAGCCCCTGAACATATTCTTGATTTCTGGAAAGCTTTTTTTGTGAAATTAAAGAAATAATGCCGAATGGGCTTCTCGATTGTATCTCTCGCTAAATTCATTTTACGCTTCCCCATTTTGTTGTTATCTTTCACACCTAAACCAGATGTTTCGTTTTTTAGTTTTATCCTATTACTAAAGTTTAAACGAGTTCGGGGTAAAATCCCTTAAAAACATCATAAATATCAGGGTTTAAACTGTTTTTTAACCAATTGTTAACAGCTACTCATTGAATAAATTTTCAATTTGCACCACCGAAATTGTTTAAACCGACCAATACCAAATAATTATTAAGTTATATGGAAGAAAATACTGTTGTAGACATTAATGCCATCAACGAGAAAATAGCTCAGGAAAGTGCTTTTATCGATCTCTTGATGCTTGAAATGAACAAAGTGATCGTAGGTCAGAAACACATGGTCGAACGATTGCTAATTGGCCTCTTGGGTCAGGGACACATTCTACTTGAAGGCGTCCCCGGTCTTGCGAAAACCTTAGCGATTAACACCCTTTCAAAAGCGGTACAAGGTAAATTTAGCCGTATTCAATTTACTCCGGATCTTTTACCAGCAGATGTTGTGGGTACGATGATCTATAATATGAAGGTCAATGATTTTTCGATAAAAAAGGGACCTATTTTTGCCAACTTCGTTTTAGCGGATGAAATAAATCGAGCTCCCGCAAAGGTGCAATCAGCGCTTTTAGAGGCCATGCAAGAAAAACAAGTAACCATCGGCGATGAGACTTTTATTCTTGACAAGCCCTTTTTGGTCATGGCCACGCAAAACCCGATCGAACAAGAAGGCACCTACCCTTTGCCCGAAGCACAAATCGATCGTTTTATGTTGAAGACCGTTATCGATTACCCCAAAATGAACGAAGAGCAGTTGATCATGCGTCAAAACCTTTTGGGAAATTATGAAGAGGTAAAGCCCGTAGTTACCTTAAAACAAATTCTAAGTGCACAACAAGCGGTACGTGAGGTCTATATGGATGAAAAGATAGAAAAATACATCTTGGATCTTGTATTCGCAACAAGGTATCCTGAAAAATATAACCTTGAAAGTCTAAAGCCGCTTATCAGTTTTGGGGCTTCACCACGTGGCAGTATCAATTTAGGAATCGCCGCAAAATGCTATGCCTTTATCAAAAGAAGAGGGTATGTGGTACCAGAAGATGTTAGGGCCATCGTTCATGATGTGCTGAGACACAGAATAGGCATTACCTATGAGGCCGAAGCAGAAAATATTACTTCAGAGGAAATCATCAATCAAATCGTAAACGAGATTGAAGTGCCTTAAAACAGTTACTAATGAACTGTTGGTAGAACAAACTACTTGAAAGGTTACCAACACTATATTCCAATTACTGTTTACTACGAATGAGATGGATACTAAGGAATTACTTAAAAAAGTTCGAAAAATAGAGATAAAGACACGCCGTCTCTCCGATCATATTTTTGGTGGGGAATACCATTCTACTTTTAAGGGTCGTGGTATGACTTTTAGTGAAGTGCGGCAATATCAATACGGTGATGATGTACGAAGTATAGATTGGAATGTAACAGCGCGATACAACGAACCCTATATAAAAGTCTTTGAAGAGGAGCGCGAACTTACCATGATGTTAATGGCCGATGTAAGTGGCTCTGAACTTTTTGGCACTACCAATCAGTTCAAAAAAGAAATTATAACCGAAATATCGGCCACGCTAGCATTTTCGGCCTTACAGAACAATGACAAGGCAGGGTTGATCTTGTTTTCTGATGAGGTAGAGCTTTTCATTCCGCCCAAAAAAGGCAAAAGCCATGTACTGAGAATCATACGTGAGCTTTTGGAGTTTAAGCCCAAAAGCAACAAAACGGATATCGCCGGGGCATTGAGGTATTTGACCAATGTAATGAGGAAAAAGGCGATTGTCTTTGTGTTGTCAGACTTTATCGCCGAAGATTATGAGCGAACCATCAAAATCATCGGCAACAAACACGATGTTACGGGCATTCGCATATATGACGAACGAGAAGAATCGATTCCTAATTTGGGCATGGTGCAAATGCAAGATGCGGAAACAGGAATCAAAAGATTGGTCAACACACAATCGAAAAGTGTACGAACGGCCTACTCAAAATACCACCGTGAACGAGTCGATTATTTCAAAGATACTTTTACAAAATCGGGTTGTGGCGTTTTAGACTGTAGGGTAGACGAAAGCTATGTGAAAAAATTATTGGGCTATTTTAAGCGAAGAGGATAATTCAAATGAAGAATATAGACTATAAAACTACCCGTCGATCAGGCGGAATTTTAGAAATTATGTCGCACAAAGTGCGCTATGCTGTTCTATGTTTGTTTTTCGGTAGTTCTTTTCTTGGATATTCACAAATTGGCCCAAAAGTAAGTTCAAAGGTAGACACTACCTTCATCAAGATCGGAGAACAGATAAAATTCACGGTCACTGTTGAGACAGATTCTACTACACAGGTCATTTTTCCAGAAGGACAAACCTTTTCTCCTCTAGAGACCGTTGAGGCCTTTGCAACAGACACTACTAGAAAGAAAGATAGAATCACCCTTGAAAAAACATACACCCTTACCCAATTCGATTCAGGGTCTTACAAGCTTCCGGCGCAACGTATTGATATTAACGGAAAAGGTTTTTTTACCGATTCTTTACGCATTGATGTCGCTACCATACCCGTAGATACCCTCGCCCAAAAAATGTACGACATCAAACCCATGATGGTAGTGGAAAAAAGCAATTTGACTTTATGGAAAACACTCTTAGGCATTCTTTTGGGGTTATTGGTCCTGGGTGGGCTACTCTACTGGTTCGTGTTCAGAAAAGCACCGCTGACCGAAAAAGAGAAGGTTGCCTTGCTTCCCCCTTATGAGAGAGCCATGTTGGAACTGAAAAAATTAGAGCATTCAAAATACCTGATCCAAGATGAGTACAAACAATATTATTCTGAACTTACAGATATCGTACGGTCGTACCTCGAAGAAGATGTGCATGTCTCCGCTTTGGAAAGTACTACCGATCAACTGATAGATAAACTTGAATTGTTGAAAGATGCTGGGGAATTGCAACTTGACGAAGACACCATTCAGCAGTTCAAAAGAATCTTACAGACTGCTGATTTGGTAAAATTCGCAAAATCAAAACCTGAGACTTCGGTTGCAGAACGGGATCGAACATCAATAGAGGACATCGTCACGAAAACCAAGGAAGCTCTACCAGAACCCACCGAAGAGGAGTTGATGGAAGAAGCAGAATATCAAGAAGAACTGGGAAGAAAAAAGAAAAAGAAAAAAACCATTATTGTGGCCGCCAGTGTTTTTGGCCTATTGCTCATTTCAGCAATAGGGGTAACCGCTTATTATGGTTTTGAATATACGAAGGATACTGTTTTTCAGCATCCCACAAAAAAATTGCTGGAAAGTGAATGGGTATCGAGCTCGTATGGTTATCCTCCCATTAATCTTGAAACCCCTGAAGTTCTGGTTCGGCAAAAGGCGAAAATCCCACCTGAAATGAAAGCCGATATCAAAGAGGTTCAAGCGTTCTTGTATCAAAGCGACTTTGGTTTGTTTAGAATAGGGGCTACCTCAACATCGCTTACAAAGCTTGAAGAACCCGATCATGAGGGGTCCGTAGATCTTTTTATCAAAAATCTTGAACGCAAAGGCGCAAAGAACATCATTACGAAACAAGAAGAATTCACAACGGTTAGTGGTGTTAAGGGAGTCAAGATTTACGGTAGCGGAAAATTTTCAGTACCAGATTCAGATGAACTGGTTCGCGGAAAATATACCATATTGCTTTTCGGGGGGAAAGGTTTTCAGCAACAGATTACCCTTACATGGTTAGATGGTGATACGTATGCCGAGGAAATAGTGAGCAAGATCTTGGCAACAGTTGAAGTTAAAACGGAAGTATAATGTTTAAAGACATACAATTTGCGAATCCAGAATTTTTTTGGTTGCTATTATTGCTTCCTCTGGCCGTGCTATGGTACTTTTTTAAACGAAAAGAACAGACGGCCTCGCTTAAAATATCAAGCATCAAAGGTTTTGCCAAAGAAGGTATATTGCCCAAATTAAAACCCGTGCTCTTTCTTCTACACCTCTTGGCCCTAACGGCTATAATTACTGCCATGGCGAGGCCGCAGACCAAAGAGGTATCGACCAAGACCAAGACCACAAAGGGCATTGATATCGTAATGGCCATTGACGTATCATCAAGTATGTTGGCCCGCGACCTAAAGCCAAACCGATTGTCGGCTCTTAAAGAAGTAGCGGCAGATTTCATCAAAAAACGCCCCAATGATCGAATCGGCCTTGTGGCTTATGCTGGTGAAAGTTATACCAAAACGCCTATAACAAGTGATAAATCAATCGTATTGAGTGCATTGCGGGAAATCACCTATGGCCATTTGAACGACGGTACGGCAATCGGCATGGGCTTGGCAACCTCAGTAAATCGGCTAAAGGATAGCAAGGCCATTAGCAAGATCATTATTTTGCTTACCGATGGGGTCAATAATTCAGGTTTTATAGAACCACAGACCGCCGCTGACCTTGCTATTGAGTTCGGCATTAAAACATACACCATTGGTCTAGGCACGAATGGCAATGCGCTTTCTCCCATTGCTTATAATGCCGATGGTTCTTTTAGATATGGTATGCGACAGGTAGAAATCGATGAGGATCTGTTAATGGATATTGCCAAGGCCACAGGAGGGAAATATTTTAGGGCTACCGACAATGAAAAACTGGAAGCCATATATGATGAAATCAACAAATTAGAGAAAACCGAGATAGAAGAATTCAAATACACTCAGTTTGAAGAAAAATTTCGCCCTTGGGTGCTACTGGCAGGTATTTTACTCTTGCTTGAATGGATTTTAAGAAACACGTTTTTTAGGAGTTTTATATAAGCTATGATTCTAGACGAAAAAATATATTTCTATTTATTGGGCATCGTTCCAGTGTTGGTCGTCTTGTTTATTCTCCTTCAAATCTGGAAAAACAAAAAACAAAAACAATTCGCCGATCTGTCTTTGTTGAAACGCTTGACGCCTGATAAATCTGATTATAAATCAAGCTTAAAGCTACTTTTTTCGCTGTTGGGCCTCTCATTTTTGATTATAGGATTGGTCAATCCGAAAATTGGCACAAAATTAGAGACCGTAAAACGTGAAGGTGTCGATATCGTTTTTGCGGTTGATGTTTCAAAAAGTATGTTGGCAGAAGATATTGCCCCCAACCGTCTGGAAAAATCAAAAAGGTTGGTTTCAGAAATTATCAACCAATTGGCGAGCGATAGAATCGGTATCATTGCCTATGCGGGACAAGCCTTTCCGCAACTGCCCATTACAACTGATTACGGAGCGGCAAAAATGTTCTTGCAAAGTATGAATACCAATATGTTGACCTCGCAGGGTACGGCAATCGATCAGGCCATTGAATTGGCAACCACCTATTACGATGATGACGAGCAGACCAACCGAGTGCTGTTCATCATTTCAGATGGAGAGGATCATTCTGAAGGTTCGGCCTTAAAGGCCGTAGAAGGTGCAATAGCTCAAGGAATCCGCATATTTACAATTGGCGTGGGCAATCATAAAGGCGCACCCATTCCCATCAAAAGAAACGGGGTTGTCGAAAGCCTTAAAAAAGACTCCCAGGGCGAGGTAGTGATAACCAAATTGAACGAAGATGTTCTACAAGACATCGCTGACACTGGAAACGGAGAATACATAAACGGATCCAATACAGAGGAAGCCGTCGAATTTATTAAAGAACAATTGAACCAAATTGATAAAAAGGAATTTGAATCCAAACAATTTTCAGAGTACAAAGATCAATTTCAATGGTTTTTAGGCGCTGGCCTTTTATTCTTGTTTTTAGACATCTTTCTTTTAGATAGAAAGACAAAATGGTTGAAAAAGTTAAATTTGTTCAATGAAAAAGTAACGTGAAGAAAAAAATATTTACATATTCGTTGTTTTTGATAGCAAGTACCGCCTTCGCTCAGGAAGAAGAGGTCAAAGAGAGAGAAAAAGCTCTGAACGCATCTACAAACCTTACGTGGAATGCCAATAAGGCAATTTCAGAAAACGACTTCGTGGGTGCCGAGGTAGACTATAGAAAGGCAATTTCAAAAAGTGGTGAAAACGTAGCGGCACCGTTCAACTTAGGAAACGCCTACTACAATGAAGAAACCTATAGCGAAGCTTTCGGGCGTTTTAAACAGGCAGGTGAAACGGCAATCGATAAATCAGATAAGCACAGGGCATATCACAATATGGGCAATGTCTTTATGAAGCGCAAAGAATATGAAAAAGCTATTGAAGCCTATAAAGAAGCCTTGCGCAACAACCCTACAGATGAAGAAACACGTTACAATCTAGCATTGGCCAAAGAACTTTTGAAAAAAGAACAAGACCAACAGAAAAACGACAAAGACGATAAGAATAAAGACAACAAAGATAAAGACGACAAGAAAGACCAAAATAAAGATAAGAAAGAGGAGGGCGAAGACGACGAAGAGAAAAAAGACGAAGGCGATAAGGGCGACGAAAAGAAAGAAGACAATAAAGAAGGTGATGGCGAAAAGAAAGAAGAGCAAAAAAAGCAACCCAACAAGGGCGATAAAAAAGAACAACAACAAAAACCCAGACCCAATCAATTGTCAAAACAGCAGGTTCAAAACCTACTAGAGGCCATGCAGAACGAAGAGAAAAAAGTACAACAAAAAATCGATGCCCAAAAAGTAAAAGGGGTTAAGGTGAAAAATGAAAAAGATTGGTAAACCCATGATGTCGAAAAGAAACATTCTTCTTATTCCTATACTGTTTTTGGTCTTTATACTAAAGGCCCAAGATAAGAATGCTGTTACATTTGAGATGCGCCTGAGCAAGGAAAAATTGGGCATTAACGAACGCTTACGGGTCGATTTCGCCATGAACAAAGATGGTGATGATTTCAACCCTCCCGATTTTAAAGGCTTTAGAGTGCTCATGGGACCCTCACAGGCCATAAGTTCTTCTTGGCGCAATGGGGTACGCAGCTATTCAAAAACCTACTCCTATACCCTAGCCCCCACATCACAGGGTAAATTCACTATAAAACAAGCATCTATTGTAATAGATGGTAAAACCTATAAATCACTCTCAAAACGAGTTGAGGTTACCGCGGCGGTCGACAGGCCAAATGGCCAAATGACAATTGACGATGTTGCCAAAGAAAGCCTGCATCTGGTGGCCGAAGTTTCTAAAACCGATCCGTATCTCAATGAAGCCCTTAGTGTTGTATATAAATTGTATATCAGCCCTTCGATAAGCATCTCTGATTACCGCCCATTAGACAATCCGAAGTACAACAATTTTTGGAGCCAAGATATTCCCATAACAAGAGCGAATATCAAAAACGGCACCTATAAAGGAAAACCGTACCGGTATGTGGTCTTGAAAAGAATCGTTCTTTATCCACAGAAATCAGGTAAACTTGAGATAGAGCCGTTATCGCTGAACGTTACCGTAGATGTGCCTACGAATAAACGAGATTTTTTTGGTGGACGAATTTACTCGCAAACCAATAAAACCGTCTCTGCCGGAAAACGGACAATTAACGTAAAGGCATTGCCAACAGAGGGGAAACCCACTGATTTCAGTGGTGCCGTAGGTAGTTTTGATTTTTCAGTCACCACAAGTAAAACAAGCCTGAACGCATCTGAATCATTGCAGGCGAAAGTAGAGGTTAACGGCAAGGGCAATTTAAAGCTCTTTCAATTGCCCGAACCCATTTTACCAAGTTCATTGGAGGTCTACGAACCTGAATTCGATGAAAAAGTTCGAACCACCCTTTCTGGTATGCAGGGTAAAGTGAGCAATAGTTACACCATAGTACCTTCGTTCAAGGGCAAATACCCTATATCTGCTATTTCTTTCAGTTACTTTGATCCGAAGGCAGAAGCGTACCGAACAATTTCCTCAGAGGCAATTCTCATAAATGTTTTAGAGGGGCCAACAAATTCCTCTGCCAACAATGTAGGGTTACTGGGTAAAAATAAACAAGCTGTCGTTACGACCGGAGACCAGTTTAGTTTCATCAAACTAAATTCGCGTTTAACGCCCATAGGCACTAATTACTTTTTTGGTTCTACCCGTTTTTATCTATGGCTGCTATTGCCCCTTCTATTGATTCCCCTAGCAATAATATTCAGTAAAAAACGAGAGGCCATAGCAGGCGATGTTGCCGGCAACAAAATCAAGAGGGCAAATAAACTTGCTCGAAAGTACCTCTCAAAAGCCAAGGGAGCATTGGGCGACAAAGATGCATTTTATATTGCTTTGGAAAAGGCCCTGCACAATTATCTGAAAGCAAAATTAAAAATTGAAACATCTGAATTCAGCAAAGACAAGATTGCCGAATTATTGACCGAAAAACAAATAGACGACACGACCAAAGAAGGGTTTATCAACTTGCTTAAAAACTGTGAAATGGCACGCTATAGTCCATTTTCGAATGTGCAAATGCAGCAAGACTATGATAAGGCGAGCGAGGTCATCGCTTATTTAGACAAACAATTGTAAAAAAGAACAAAAGTGAAAAAAGTATTGCCCATTTTTATTTTATTGCTTGGTTTCTTGGCCTCGGCTCAAAACGAAGCGCTCTTTGGTGGGGCAACTGAAGCGTATAACAAGGGTGATTATAATAAGGCGATAGACCATTATCTTAAAATCTTAGAGGGCGGGCAGCACTCGTCTGAACTTTATTTTAATCTAGGAAATTCTTATTACAAGCTTGACCAGATCGCACCAAGCATTTACTACTATGAAAAGGCACTTTTGTTGGCTCCTAATGACACTGAAATAGCAAACAATCTTGTTTACGCTCAAAATATGACTTTAGATGATATAGAGACCATGCCCAAAACAGGTCTTTCCGAACTATACGAAAGTGTGGTTGGTTTTATGTCTTTTGACCAATGGGGCTATACTGCTGTAATCTTTATGCTGCTTTTTGTCTTTCTTTATATTGCCTTTTACTTTTTCAGATACGCCACCCAAAAACGTATTGCCTTCATTATTGGTGTTGTATCCCTAATTATTTCTTTGGTTACAGTTGTTTTTGCCTTTTTGAGTTACACTGATTTCAATGCAGATCAACCGGCTATTGTTTTCAGTAAAGAAGTCGTTGTAAAATCAGAGCCCAATGAAAGAAGCCAAGGTGTTTTCAAGCTTCACGAAGGCACCAAACTAAACGTGCTAGAAGAATTGAAAAACTGGAAAAAAATACAGATTGCTGATGGCCAAACAGGTTGGCTTTCTTCAGAAAGCATAAAAGTTCTAAAAGACTTTTAACCGCAGGCGAGTCCATAAATTTTGCAACTATTCCCCCGAATTTAAAAAACATATTCTACTTATAATCAGCTTGTTGCTTATTTTACCGCAAAGGGCGCAATGGTTGAACGCAAGGAACGCAACGGTTAATTTATTGTTTTTCAACACTTTGCGGCCTTGGCGCATTTCTTTGCAACCTTAGCGGTTGTAATTATATACTACTCATTACCATTTAGTTAACATTGGGTGAATAGTTGCTAAATTTTTCGCTCATTCGTTAAGAGACTCTTTGTAAGAGGCATAAAAGACCCCTATTTATTATGTTCGTTGGTTATTGGTGATTTCTATGGATAAAAAGTTTTAAATTTGACTTCTAGTTTATTGAACATGATCAAGACATTAAAAGAACACATTGCCGAGGTTGAAAAATTCACTTCTGACTCTAAGGAAGCCATTGAAACCTTTAGGATAAAGTACTTGGGTAAAAAAGGATTGCTGACCGACTTTTTTGCAGAGTTCAAAAATGTACCCAATGAACAAAAAAAAGAATTTGGGCAAACGATCAATAAACTAAAGACCTTAGCTGCCAAAAAGGTAAACGACTTAAAAGCATCGATAGAAAAAACTTCGGACGAAAAGGGTGTTTATGGCGACTTGACCCGCCCGGGCGAGACTATTGAACTTGGGGCACGGCATCCGATATCCATAGTAAAAAATCAAATTATCGAGATCTTTTCGAGAATCGGTTTCAACGTGTCGGAGGGTCCTGAGATTGAAGATGACTGGCATAATTTTACCGCTTTGAACCTTCCTGAGCACCACCCCGCCCGTGATATGCAGGATACGTTTTTCGTACAGACCGATCCCGATATTCTATTGCGTACCCATACCTCATCGGTTCAAGTGCGCTATATGGAAAACAACAAACCCCCCATTCGAACCATTTCACCAGGAAGGGTTTATAGAAACGAGGCCATTTCAGCACGCTCACATTGTTTCTTTCACCAAGTAGAGGGGTTGTATATTGATAAGGATGTTTCTTTTGCCGACCTCAAACAAACATTGCAATTCTTTACTACCGAGCTTTTTGGAAAATCAAAGATCAGGTTACGTCCTTCGTATTTTCCGTTTACCGAGCCCAGTGCCGAGGTAGATGTGTATTGGGGCCTTGAGACCGAAACCGATTACAAGATGACCAAAGGTACCGGTTGGCTCGAAATTATGGGTTGCGGTATGGTAGATCCCAACGTACTGACCAATTGCGGTATCGACCCTGATGAATATTCGGGTTTTGCCTTCGGTATGGGTATCGATAGAATAGCTTTGCTGTTACATCAGATCTCTGATATTCGCTTGTTGAGCGAGAACGATGTACGGTTTTTAGAGCAATTTAGGAGTGCGCTTTAAAAGTGCTTTGCGTTGTGTTTTTTGCAATTACCAAGTACTATAAGGACTTTTACTCAGTTGTGAATTGTAATATTTCACTTCACCAGTTACTTCTTTGCCCAACCAATCGGGTTTTTCAAAATCTTCGTTTTCATCGTTCAGTTCAATTTCGGCAACAACCAACCCTTGGTTAGCACCGTGAAACTCATCTACTTCAAAAACATGTTCACCCGCTGAGATTTCATATCGTGTTTTTTCAAGAATCGACTTCTCACATAAATCTAGCAATTTTTTCGCCTCGGAAGTGCTAATCTGTTTTTCCCATTCAAAACGTGTTGTACCCGACCTGTTCGATTTTCCCTTGATCGTCAAAAACCCCATTTCTCCTTTGACCCTAATACGTACCGTACGCTCGGGATCTGTATTCAAAAAACCCTGAACAATTCGCTCTTTCGAAAAAGCTTGGTTTTTGAAATCGTGCGAGATGACCAAAAATTTACGTTCTATTTCCAACATACCGTTCATGCATAAAAATCTTCGCCCAAGGCTTCCCTTTGGGCTCTATTCAATTTATTTGTTATCCTTTAGAGATTGTTTTGAAACATATCAATTATTTTTTTATGTTTCTTTTTGAGCATTATTTCGTTAAAATTTTGAACGATAACCCCGCTATCCTTAAAAATTTCGCCTCATTCTGCTCAAAAATAATCTATAAAAATTCTAATCATACATTTCAAAACAATCTCTATATAAGAAATCATAAATTTACAATATGGAAACCGATTTGCCATTGCGAAAAATAATTCATGTTGATATGGATGCCTTTTACGCCTCTGTTGAGCAATTGGACAATCCTGAACTTCGTGGCAAACCAATTGTCGTTGGCAGTAGTTCAGAAAGGGGCGTAGTGGCCGCAGCGAGTTATGAGGCTCGTAAATTTGGCGTTCGTAGTGCTATGAGCAGTGTTTTGGCACAACGAAACTGCCCTGAACTTATCTTCGTAAAACATCGTTTCGATCGGTATAAGGAAATCTCACTGAGCATTCGAAAAATATTCAACGAGTATACCGATCTCGTAGAGCCTCTTTCTTTAGACGAAGCCTACTTAGATGTTACCATAAACAAAAAAGGAAACCCCTCGGCAACTTTGATCGCCCAAGAAATTCGGCAACGTATTTTTGATGAGCTCAAATTAACGGCTTCTGCGGGTATCTCGATCAATAAGTTCATCGCCAAGGTCGCCAGTGATTACAATAAGCCCAACGGACAAAAAACGGTGAACCCAGAAGAGGTTACCCAATTTTTAGAAGAACTGGAAATACGTAAGTTCTACGGTGTGGGCAAAGTAACGGCGCAAAAAATGTTCAAATTAGGGGTCTTTACCGGAAAGGACCTGAAAACAAAATCGCTTGATTTTTTAACCAAAAATTTCGGTAAAAGTGGTAGCTACTATTACCATG
The DNA here is from genome assembly GCA_964515285.1 of uncultured Maribacter sp. Lineage (GTDB taxonomy): Bacteria > Bacteroidota > Bacteroidia > Flavobacteriales > Flavobacteriaceae > Maribacter_C. The sequence continues at coordinate 48,070 of CAZEUV010000005.1, forward strand.
TTGTTCGTGGCATACACAATAGTGAAGTGAAACCAAACCGTGTTCAAAAATCAGTGGGGGCAGAACGTACCTTTAACGAAAATCTGAGTAGCGAGATTTTTATGCTAGAACGGTTAGAGCATATTACCGAGGAATTAGAAAAACGCTTGAAAAAAGCCAAAATCGCCGGAAAAACCATTACCCTAAAAATAAAATACAGTGACTTTACACTTCAAACGAGGAGCAAGACCCTTCCTTACTTTATTTCGGATAAAAAATTAATCTTAGAAACCGCAAAAGATCTACTCTATCAAGAAGCCCTACAAAATTCGGTTCGGCTATTGGGCGTTTCCTTGGCCAACTTAAATACCGAAAAAAAGAAAACAGAATCTAAAAAAAATTCTGTTTTAGTACAATTGAGTTTTGATTTTTGAGCTTTTAAAAACTACAACTTTCTATTTCGGTGACTCTTAACGTATTTACCATACCTTTGTCCTTTATGGGCATCGCCGCTAGGCTGATCAACATATCGCCCACTTCTAAAAATCCTTTTTTGCAGGCTATACCATTTACATCTTCAATAGTTTCATCGGTAGAAACATATTTATCATAATAGAATGCCTTTACGCCCCAAAGTAGATTAAGCTGGGTCAATATTCTCTTATTGGAGGTAAACACCAAAATATGCGCACTTGGCCGCCAAGCGGAAATTTGAAAAGCGGTATACCCACTATTCGTCAAGGTAGAAATAGCTTTCGCTTTTATTTCATTGGCCATAATAGCCGCATGATAACATATAGATTTGGTAATATACCTATTCGTACGTATGTGCGGTGGATCTTGTGGTACCGTAATCAAATTAGAATTTTCAACACTCTGTAAAATACCGTCCATTCTTTCGATTACCTCCACTGGATAATTTCCTACTGAGGTCTCACCTGAGAGCATGACCGCATCGGCACCATCCATTACTGAATTGGCTACGTCGTTTACCTCTGCCCTGGTAGGGGTGAGGCTGGTAATCATAGTTTCCATCATTTGGGTAGCTATAATCACTGGGATCCTAGCTCTCTTGGCGCGTAGCACCAACTGTTTCTGAATTAAGGGTACTTCTTGAGCGGGTACCTCAACGCCCAAGTCGCCCCTTGCCACCATGAGCCCATCACAATAAGATACAATATCATCTATGTTCTTTACTGCTTCCGGTTTTTCGATTTTGGCGATTATCGGAATTTTATGTTCTGAATGCTCCTTTATTATATTTTGAAGGTCGATCAGGTCTTGACTGAACCTAACAAACGAAAGTGCAATCCAATCTACATCTAAAGAAATAGCGAAAATGGCATCTTTTATATCTTTTTCGGTCAAAGCGGGCAATGAGATATTGGTGTTGGGCAGATTGACCCCTTTTTTAGATTTCAACGGACCCCCTTGTATAACCTTGGTCTTGACTTTATCAACACCATTGGTAGAAACCACTTCGAACATCAACTTACCATCATCAAGTAATATATGCTCACCTGATTTCACATCTTTCGGAAAATCGGCATAGTTCATATATACCCTTTGAGCGGTACCCTCGAACGGCTTGCCCGTAACAAAGGTGATTTCATCACCAGGTGCAACAACAACCTCACCGGCCATTACCCCAACACGTAATTTGGGTCCTTGTAAATCTGCCAGTATAGAGGTATAGACCTGCATTTCTTCGTTAAGTTCTCGAATCATCTTTATGCGCTCCACAACATCATCGTAATCGGCATGTGAAAAATTGATTCTAAATACATCGACCCCGGCATCGATCATCTTTCTCAATACTTCCTTATCACTTGTAGCTGGCCCAAGGGTAGCTACTATCTTCGTCTTTTTCTTGCTCGGCATTATTAAAATATTAGGTTGTTCTTAGATTTTAGGTTTTCAACATCCAAAATATAAGCGGTTATCACTTTGGGTATTGTAAGTAATGATCTTACTGTTTCCTCTTCTAAATTTTCATCGTCATGCTCAATTTTAATCAAGTAATCGACATCTCTATACTCTGGCACCAAAAAATGTGTTGTAAAAGAGGGCTCGTTCATAAAAAGATCATTTCTAACCAAAATTTCCTCCTGTTTGCTATTGTTGGTAAAAAGTGTCCAATAACTATCGTTGCGGTCATCTTTCCATTCGAAAATCGGAAAAGAAATCTGTTCCCCTAAAGCGAAATCATTAGAAAGCCTCTTGAAATTAGACTTTAAACACAAATTAAGGGCGTACACCATTGCATGGTCTTCCATACTACTGTGCAATGCCACTAAAGTAAAGGAGTCGTCAAAAAAATCATCTGTGATTTTATGTACTGTTGCCATAACACAATGAACTCGATTAAACTTCTAGTTTGGAACAGGGCAAATATATGGTTATTAACGAAAATAGCCTAGAGTACCCCGTGGTAAAGAAGTTTTGTTACAAACTATAACCTTCATAGTTACATAAATTTTTGAAATCAAGATTTTTCTATCTTGTCCTGCAATGCAAAATACGCTCTTTTTGATGCTTTTTCCTCTGCCTTTTTCTTAGAAGTGGCGCGTGCTTTTGCAACAACGATATTGTTTATTGAAAGCTTTACGGCAAAATGTTTTAAACTATCGTTTCCCGTATCTTCATACACATTATAATTGAAGTTTTTTTTCTGTTTTTGACACCATTCGATCACCAAGCTCTTGTAGCTAATAACTTTACCTTCTAATTGTTCAATATCTACATAGGGGCCAATGACCCTCTCATGTATGAATTTTTCACAGTAATTATACCCTCTATCTAAATAAACAGCTCCTACCAGTGCTTCAAAAACATTACCATGAATATTGTCTCCGAAATGAGATTTTGGTATTCTACTTTCTACATATTTGATAAGATTGAGGTCTTTGCCCAATTCATTGAGGTGTTTTCTACTTACTATTTTTGAGCGCATTTTGGTCAAATAGCCCTCGTCGCCTTCGGGTACTTCAATGTACAGGTATTTTGAAATGATGGTGCCCAACATTGAATCTCCTAAAAATTCAAGCCGCTCATAATTCATAGGAAAGCCTTTTTCGTCTTTCATATTGGCGGAACGGTGCATAAATGCTTTTTTGAAAATTTGTAGGTCTTTTGGTTTAAACCCTAATATTCCGCTGATTCCCAAAAAAAAATTCCCATCCTCTTTGGAATGGGAATTGAATAAGTTGGAAGGAAAATTCATCGGTATATCTAACTGATTTTTTTGAATACTACACAGGCATTATGCCCTCCAAACCCGAAAGTATTGCTCACTGCTATGTTCACTTCCCTTTTTTGAGCCTTGTTAAGTGTCAAGTTCAATTTTGGATTGATGTTTTCGTCTACTGTGGTATGGTTGATTGTTGGTGGCACTATGCCATGCTTCATTGCCAAAATAGAGGCAATGGCCTCAATAGCGCCAGCAGCTCCCAATAAGTGGCCGGTCATTGACTTTGTAGAATTGATATTGATATTGGGTGCATGGTCACCAAAAACTTCTGAGATTGCCTTGAGTTCGGCAACATCGCCCAAAGGGGTCGAAGTACCATGCGTATTTATAGTATCAACATCTTCTGGTTTTAAACCCGCATCTTTCAAGCAGTTTTTCATTACTTGAACCACGCCTATACCATCAGGATGAGGTGCCGTCATGTGGTAGGCATCACTTGATAATCCTCCACCGACAAGTTCAGCATATATTTTCGCGCCTCTTGCCTTGGCGTGTTCATATTCCTCTAAAATCAAGGCTCCTGCACCTTCACCCAAAACAAATCCGTCTCGGGTCGCATCAAAAGGTCTTGAAGCCGTCTTTGGGTCGTCATTTCTTTTAGACAATGCATGCATGGCACCAAAGCCACCCATACCTGCAATGGTTATGGCCGCCTCGCTACCGCCTGTAACAATTACGTCACAATAACCCAGTCGAATGGTATTAAGGGCATCGATCATTGCATTGGCAGATGACGCACAAGCTGAGACCGTAGTATAGTTCGGACCCATAAAGCCATGTTTTATCGAGATATTTCCAGGAGCGATGTCGGCTATCATTTTAGGAATAAAAAAGGGATTAAACCTTGGCGTGCCATCTCCTTGGGCAAAGTTCATCACCTCGTTCTGAAAAGTTTCCAGACCTCCAATTCCAGCACCCCAAATAACCCCGACTCGAAATTTATCAACAGTATCCAAATCTAATTTCGAATCCAATATGGCCTCGTCCGAAGATATCATTGCATACTGCGAAAATTTATCAAGTTTTCGGGCTTCCTTTCGGTTAAAAAAATCTTCTGGATTATAATTTTTAAGTTCACATGCGAACTTAACCTTGAATTTTTCGGTATCATAATACGTAACAGGCGCACTACCGCTCTTACCACTGATAAGGCCGTTCCAATACTCTTCTATATTGTTGCCGATGGGCGTTAAGGCACCCAAACCAGTAACTACAACTCGCTTTAACTGCATTGAACCGAATTTTAATACTCTTTATAAGCTAAGTGTAAATTAAAAAAATTATCCATGCGATAGGATCACCACATGGATAATTTCAAATCTCGTTCAAGAAATCATAAAGATTACTTCGCTTCTTCTATATAACTTATGGCTTGGCCAACTGTTGCGATGTTCTCGGCTTGATCGTCTGGAATCTGAATGTCGAATTCTTTTTCGAACTCCATAATCAACTCAACAGTATCCAATGAATCTGCCCCTAAGTCGTTGGTAAAGCTAGCTTCCGTTACTACTTCGTTCTCATCAACTCCTAATTTATCAACGATGATAGCTTTAACTCTTGATGCAATGTCTGACATAATAATATTTGGTTTTAAAAATTTAAATTGTTTGGCAAAAATAAAAAACTTTGGATTAATAACACCATTTGTCGTTAAAATGTCTTGTAATTTAAGAAATTTAAATACAAGAGTGTTATTTTAGCCCTAAATTATTCTTCTTCGGTAACAGGTATTCGCTGCATGAAAAATATTGTTCTTTTTGCTTCTGGTTCTGGTTCTAATGTTGAGAACATAGTACATTACTTTCATAACAGGCCAAACGTTACTATAGCCGTGGTGCTTACTAACAAAAGGGATGCCAAAGTTTTAGATCGGTGCAATAGATTGAATATCAGTGGCCTGTATTTTAATAAGTATGCGTTTTACGAAACCGATTGTGTGTTGAACATTCTAAGATCATTTAACCCTGACATAATTGTCCTAGCTGGTTTTCTATGGAAAATACCCGACAACCTTATTCTAAATTTTCCAAATAAAATCGTAAACATCCACCCTGCCCTATTGCCCAAATATGGTGGTAAGGGAATGTACGGTATGCGGGTTCACCAAGCTGTAAAAGACAATAATGAACCCCAAACGGGCATTACCATTCATTACGTAAATGAAAATTATGATGAGGGAGGCATAATTCATCAGGCAATAACCGATATTTCACCTGAAGACGATGTGGAAACGATTGCAAAAAAAGTACATGAATTGGAATATGAGCATTTTCCAAGAACAATCGAGAAATTATTATCGGAACAGTAATGGCCAAAAAAGAAAAGTTCTATACTGTTTGGAAAGGTAAAAAGCCCGGTATTTATACTACATGGAAGGATTGCAAAGCGGCTATAACCGGTTATAAAGGTGCGCAGTACAAATCATTTTCAACTTTCGAAACCGCCAAAAAGGCGTACAATGGAAATTACGAGGAATACAAGGGAAAGAAAAAATCAGGGGCCGAACTCACACAAGAACAACTTCTAAAAATAGGACGGCCCAACTACCATTCGATTTCGGTAGATGCAGCCTCGAGTGGCAACCCTGGGGTTATGGAGTACCAAGGCGTAGATACCAAAACGCAAAAGAAACTCTTTAAACAAGGCCCTTTTCCTCAAGGCACGAATAATATAGGCGAGTTTTTGGCCATTGTACACGGTCTGGCATTCTTAAAACAAAGAAAAAGCGACCGTATAATCTATACCGATTCTAGAACGGCCATGAGCTGGGTACGCAAGCAAACCTGCAATACCAAGCTTGAGGAAACCAAAAAAAACAAGCACCTTTTTGAATTGATACGCCGTGCGATCGAATGGCTGAAAACCAATTCGTACAATACGCCGATCGTAAAATGGGAGACTAAGGCTTGGGGTGAGATACCTGCCGATTTTGGAAGGAAATGACAAGAACATTCTACTGGTCAAATTGATTTTTTTGCCTCGTTTGTCCAATATTTTTCTTCTTTTTCAATCAATAAACACTTCTTTGGCAAATTTTATTATTTGATATAAACACCCTTGTCAATTGGAGAATCAAAACTGTATATTTGCACCAAATTTTAAGATTTATGGGCAAGCTTTTGATTGTGGGCACTGTTGCATTTGATGCTATAGAGACCCCTTTTGGAAAAACAGATAAGATTTTAGGCGGAGCTGCGACCTTTATAGGTTTGGCAGCTTCACAATTTAATGTTGATTCTGCCATTGTCTCTGTAGTGGGTGAAGATTTTCCACAAGAGTATTTAGACCTTCTTATCAGTAAAAGTATCGATGTCTCCGCTTTAGAAATCGTAAAAGGGGGCAAAACGTTCTTTTGGAAAGGAAAATACCACAATGATCTCAATTCTAGAGACACCTTGATAACAGAGCTCAATGTTCTGGCAGATTTCAAACCCGTGGTTCCGGAAAATTTTAAGGATGCCGATGTGGTGATGTTGGGTAATTTGCATCCCAATACCCAAATGAGCGTAATCGACCAAATGGAAAAAAGACCAAAGCTGATTATCTTGGACACCATGAATTTTTGGATGGACAATGCTTTAGACGAGCTTCTTCAGGTCATTAAACATATTGATGTCATCACCATCAACGATGATGAGGCAAGACAATTGACCCATGAATACTCTTTGGTCAAAGCTGCACAAAAGATTCAAAAAATGGGACCCAAATACGTGGTTATCAAAAAAGGAGAGCATGGGGCGTTACTCTTTCATGAGAGCAATATTTTCTTTGCGCCGGCCCTTCCGCTAGAGGATGTTTTTGACCCTACAGGGGCGGGCGATACTTTTGCAGGCGGTTTTGCGGGTTATTTGACGGCTACCAAGAATATGTCATTTGACAATATGAAAAATGCGGTCATACATGGTTCGAACTTGGCATCGTTCTCTGTAGAACGATTTGGCACAGAACGAATGGAAAACCTCGAAAGGGGCGAAGTCAATAAAAGGTTGCACCAATTTAAGGCATTAACACAATTCGACATTGAACTACAATAAGAAACGAGCCCTGATTTTTCAGGGCTTTTTTAATTAATACAACTCATGAGCGACGCTATTAAGCACGAATGTGGAATATCGGTAATTAGATTATTAAAACCCCTAGAGTATTATAAGAAAAAGTACGGTACTGCTTTCTACGGGGTCAACAAAATGTACCTGATGATGGAAAAGCAGCACAACCGTGGCCAAGATGGCGCCGGCTTTGCGAGCATCAAGTTAGATATGGCCCCAGGTGAAAGATATATGAGCCGTGTACGTTCAAACGCCCAACAACCTATACAAGATATCTTTGCCCAGATCAATGACCGTATTAATACAACCCTAAAAGAGCATCCTGAATACGTTGATGATGTTGCGCTTCAAAAAAAGAACATTCCTTATATAGGGGAAGTGCTATTGGGCCATGTTCGCTATGGCACTTTTGGCAAGAACAGTATTGAAAATGTTCACCCTTTTATCAGGCAGAACAACTGGATGCACCGCAACCTGATTATCGCCGGTAACTTTAACATGACAAATGTAAATGAGCTTTTTGACAATCTGGTGCAATTGGGGCAACACCCCAAAGAGATGGCCGATACGGTCACTGTTATGGAAAAAATAGGTCATTTTCTAGATGATGCCGTAGCCAAACTCTACAAACAAATTAAAAAGGAAGGGTATACAAAACAAGAAACTTCACCGCTTATCGCAAAGCGGCTAAAAGTTTCCAAAATATTGAAAAGAGCGGTCAAAAATTTTGATGGGGGTTATGCCATGGCGGGGTTATTGGGGCACGGCGACTCTTTCGTGCTGCGTGATCCAGCAGGTATTCGACCCGCTTATTACTATCGCGATGACGAGGTCGTTGTCGTTGCATCTGAAAGGCCAGCTATTCAAACTGTGTTCAATGTGGCCTACGAAGATGTTAAAGAACTGGATCCAGGTCATGCCATCATCATTAAAAAAGACGGAAATTCGAAAATCAAACAAATTTTAGAGCCAACCGAAAGAAAGGCTTGTTCTTTTGAGCGTATTTATTTTTCAAGAGGAAGTGATCAAGAAATCTATCAAGAACGAAAAGAACTGGGTAAACTGCTTTTCCCCCAAATATTAACCGCCATAAATAATGATATAAAGAATACCGTATTCTCCTATATTCCGAATACCGCTGAAACATCGTTCTTTGGTATGGTAAAAGAAGCGCAGAACTATTTGAACAAAAAGAAAGAAGAACAGATTCTTTCAATCGGTTCGAAAATCACCAGTAAAGAATTACACGAAATTTTAGAGGTCCGCCCAAGAATAGAAAAAGTAGCCATAAAAGACGCTAAGCTCAGAACCTTTATTACCCAAGATAGCAGCAGAGATGATTTAGTAGCTCACATATACGACATTTCATATGGTTCAGTCAAAAAAGGCGACAATTTGGTCATCATAGACGACAGTATTGTTAGGGGCACCACACTTAGAAAGAGCATTCTACGAATTCTTGACAGGCTATTGCCAAAAAAGATAATCGTTGTGTCATCCGCACCTCAAATAAGATATCCGGATTGTTATGGAATAGACATGGCAAAATTGGAGGATTTTATTGCTTTCAAGGCAGCCTTAGCACTTCACAATGACAAAGGTACAATGGGCGTCGTTGACGACATCTACAAAAAATGCCTAAAGCAGATAAATACAAAAGATAACGATATCGTCAACTATGTAAAGGATTTTTATTCGCCTTTTACACCTGAGGAAATTTCCATAAAAATAGGCGATTTGCTCAGTCCCAATGATATGAAAGCCGAAGTGCAGATCATTTATCAAAATATAGAAAACCTTCATCAAGCTTGCCCTAAGAATTTAGGTGATTGGTATTTTACCGGCAACTACCCCACTGCTGGAGGAAATAGGGTGGTTAACCGCGCTTTCATAAATTTTTATGAAGGGAAAAACCAAAGAGCTTATTAAATGTTTTATCGATGAAATACACAAATTCATGTATTTCATCGATAATAATCGTCGTTAAGCGAATTTTTGGTTGCCCTAAGAGCATCAGGACTTATTTTTAGGTCTACCATAGCATAAGTAGGTTAAGTTCATGGTAAGATTTGGGGCAAAAAAGGTGGAATCTTTTCCACCTTTTTTATTTTTACGAATTTCCGTTTTTCCTTCTTTATAAAAATCAATCCAGAAAAACAGTCACTTTTGATTGAGAGCCTGTTTAAGTAAATTTCAAAAGTTTCTTCTTTTCACTACCCACACTTCGATACCTTCACTTTTACCATTAGCAAAATACACTTCAACCTGATTAATTGGGATTTCAACAAAGATGTTTTTCATACCCATGTACGTAGTATACTTTTGGAGGACCATAGCATAAGTAGGTTAAGTTCATGGTAAGATTTGGGGAAAAGGCGGGGCAATGCTCCGCCTTTTTATTTTTCTACTTCCTCACTGAACTCGTTTGAACTTTTTCAATTGGCTAAAAAATTTCCTTTTTGCACCCTGTTTTTGTCTTTTTTTCCTTCCCTAGCCTTGCTATGCAACTCAAAAATGCCTTCAACATCGCACAAAAGGGCTAATTTTCGCTTCAATCCAAAAAGTTCAAACGAGTTCACTATCTATATTTCGACTTTCTTCAAAATTTGTGTGATAATTTTCTCTAAAAAAGCATTTCGACCATAGTTATGGGCTTTCGTCTAAAACCTTTTTCCAGTAGTGCTAAGTTCTCTATTTTTGGAGGACCATAGCATAAGTAGGTTAAGTTCATGGTAAGATTTGGGGAAAAAGGCGGGGCAATGCTCCGCCTTTTTATTTTCTACAACCCCTGTATTTAACAAGGTTAACCTCACTTTTTATAAAATACGATTGTATTCCCTTTTAATAAAGCTCTTAAAAAACTATGGATTTTCTTTTTTTTTCACTGCAATACCAGTAATTTAGTACCGCCATAGCATAAGTAGGTTAAGTTTATGGTAAGATTTGGGACGAAAAGGGTGGAGACTTCTCCGCCCTTTTCTATTCTATTAACTCGAGCCTTTTCTTGGCAAGTCTCTAAAAACCTGCTTATCTTAATATTCCATTACACTCACTGAACTCGTCTTGAGTTAATGTTTGGAACCGAGAATGAAGGCTTTTGTGGTCTGATGAAGTCATTTTTTGGTTGCATGGCATAGCTATGTAAGCTAAAAATGGCAAAATCAGGACATGAAATGCGAAATTCGCAGGTAAAAGATCAACTCAAGACGAGTTCACTATATAAAAATAAAAAAACCACCCTTCGGTGGTTTTTTTATTACTATTTTCGGCTTTTTCAATTATGAAAATGACTTTCTATTTATTCGCCGCATAAATTTCTGCTACCTTATCCCAATTTATTAGATTGAAAAAGGCGTTTACATAATCAGGTCTTCTATTCTGATAGTTCAGGTAATATGCGTGTTCCCATACATCCAGCCCTAAAATTGGGTGACCTCCACAACCTGTGTTGGGCATTAATGGGTTATCTTGGTTAGGTGTAGAGCACACCTCTACATTGCCCCCTTTGTGTACACATAACCAAGCCCAACCTGAACCAAATCGTGTTCCGGCCGCATTACTGAATTTATTCTTGAATTCATCGAAAGAACCAAAAGCGCTGTTTATGGCATTGGCCAATTCGCCTGACGGGTTTCCGCCACCATTTGGTGACATAATCGACCAAAATAAGGAATGGTTGTAAAAGCCGCCACCATTATTTCTGACTCCATTATTAGACATATCCAAATTGGCCAAAATATCTTCGATCGACTTGCCTTCAAGATCCGTTCCTTGAATTGCGTTGTTCAACTTTGTGGTAT
>CAZEUV010000006.1:0-2134 GCA_964515285.1 uncultured Maribacter sp.
ATCGCCATTGTGAACGTTACTTTGATGGCCTTGGCCTTTGAGGCTAAAGAATCAACAGGTCTCATTGTGCCTCTATTGATTTTTGGTGATGTTTTTGCGGTTATCTATTACAACAGGCATACGCAATGGTCATATATAGTCCGTTTTTTACCATGGATGATTTTCGGTATTCTTATAGGGGTTTTTATTGGAAATGACCTTGATGAAAAAACCTTTAAAATTGGTATGGCCATAATAATTCTAGGAAGTGTTGCCATGATGTACTGGTGGGACCGAAGAAAATCAAAAGCCGTGCCCGAACATTGGGCCTTTGCCGGTTTTGTTGGTACGATTGCGGGTATCACGACCATGATCGGCAATTTGGGCGGGGCGTTCAGCAATATTTATTTTTTGGCCATGCGTTTGCCGAAAAACGAATTTATAGGAACGGCGGCATGGCTTTTTCTTATCATCAACGTTGTAAAACTACCGCTGCATATTTTTGTCTGGCATACAATTACAACAGAAACCTTACTATTTAATCTAAAATTGGTTCCGGGTATTCTCTTGGGCATTCTCTTGGGTATTGGTTTGGTCAAATTCATTAAAGATGGTTTCTATCGAAAAATGATCTTGGTGCTCACGGCGTTGGGTGCATTATTGATTTTACTTCGCTAAAATTGATGGTTTTGGGCAATAATTGTATATTGATGGCCTATTGAAACATTTTTCTTTAAGTGTTGAAGGAGATTTTGTTAAATAGAAACCCTGACCCGACCCATTTCATACTAAAGCTTTAATTGAAACGTTCGCTATCTATGAGACTTTTCATTGCATTTCTAGGTTTGGCCCTACTCACAAACTCTTGTGGTACACTTGGCCTGACCAGTAAAAAAAGCACAACTACAATTGCGGGCGGGCAATCATCAAACAAGCTAAAAGCCTATGAGCGACTCATTACAAAAGACGCCCTATCGCAACAAGGGCTTTTTGATGTGCACCAGGTTGGTGAAAAGTATTATTTTGAGATTCCTGAACGTTTATTGAACCGTGAGATATTGGTCGTAACCCGATTTATCAAAACCCCATCGGGAGCGGGTAATTATGGAGGCGAAAAAATTGCCGAAAACACTATCATCTTCGAAAAAGGCCCTACGGATAATATTTTTCTCCGTATTTCAACACTTGTAAGCGCTGCTAATGAAGAAGATGCTATTTCGAGAGCGGTAAATAATTCGAACATCACGCCAATATTGGAAGCCTTCGACATAAAAGCGACCAACAAAAAGAAGGAATCCTTTCTTATTGATGTGACCGGTTTTCTGAATAGTGAAAATCCGTTGTTGACACTTAACAACAATCAAAAAGACGCATATAAACTATTGGGAATAGAAAAAGACAAATCCTATATTAAAGAGGTCAATACTTTCCCGATAAACACCGAAATCAAAACGGTAAAGACCTATAAGGCAAAAATGGGCAAGGAAAAACGAAAAAAGCAATTGCCAGCGGCGGTACTTGCAGGGGTCGTTACGCTGGAAATCAATAATTCGTTCATCTTGCTGCCCGAACAGCCCATGAAAAAAAGATATGCCGATGCCCGTGTCGGGTATTTTGCAAGTTCATATTTAGAATATGGTGACGACCAACAAAAAGTGGATAAGAACATCTATATACACCGTTGGCGATTAGAACCCAAGGCCGATGATATTGAAAAATGGAAAAGAGGTGAACTCGTTGAGCCAAAGAAGCCCATTGTTTATTACATCGATCCGGCAACACCTGAAAAATGGAGACCTTACTTGATTCAAGGTATCAATGATTGGCAGGTGGCTTTTGAACAAGCAGGCTTCAAAAATGCCATTGTTGGCAAAGAGTGGCCCGAAGACGATCCGACCATGAGTTTAGAAGATTCGCGATTTTCGGTATTGCGCTATTTTGCCTCACCGTCTAAGAACGCATACGGCCCCAATATCGTAGATCCAAGAAGCGGTGAGATTTTGGAAAGCCATATTGGGTGGTACCATAATCTTATGAACCTATTGCACAGTTGGTATATGGTACAGGCAGGTGCCGTAGATCTGCGTGCGCAAAAAATGGAATTCGATACCGAGCTTATGGGCAACCTCATACGTTTTGTAAGCTCGCACGAGGT
>CAZEUV010000006.1:2234-57601 GCA_964515285.1 uncultured Maribacter sp.
TTATGGGCAACCTCATACGTTTTGTAAGCTCGCACGAGGTGGGCCATACTTTGGGGCTTCGCCACAATATGGGCGCAAGCTCGGCTACCCCCGTCGAAAAGCTTCGAGATGCCGAATGGCTGCACAAGAACGGACATACGAGTTCGATTATGGACTATGCCCGTTTTAATTATGTAGCGCAACCCGAAGATAATATTCCCGTTGAGGATCTTATGCCCCGTATCGGTGATTATGATAAATGGGCGATTCAATGGGGATACTCCCGTTTTTCACAAGAAGTGGATCGTGATGCCGAAAAAGAACTCTTGAGCCAAATGGTGGTAGACAGTATTTCTGCAAATCCAAGGTTGTGGTTTGGTGGTGAGGGCCGTGATTTTGACCCAAGGTCGCAAACCGAGGATTTGGGCGATAATGCCATGGAAGCAAGTATGTACGGTATTCTGAACTTACAGCGTATTGCACCTTGTGTAAAAGAATGGGTGAAAGAAAATAACAGTGATGACTACGCTAACCTAGATCAGATTTATAAGGATCTCGTTAACCAGTACAGCGATTATATCTTTCATGTTTCAAAAAATATTGGCGGCATATACGTTACCCCAAAAACCATGGGCGAAAATGGAGAAGTCTATAGACCCGTGCCCAAACAGGTTCAAAAACAGGCATTGGTCTTTTTGAACAACTATATTTTTCATGAACCCAAATGGTTATTACGGAACGATATTCTAAACGCAATTCGTTCGCCACAATCCAAAGAAGGGATTACCAAAACCATGGAAAGCGTTATGATGAACTTATTGGGAGGAAGCCGAATAAGCAGAATGACTTTCATTTCAGAACGCTATACCGATGAAGACCCTTACCGCCCAGAAGAGTATATTGATGATCTCAACCAACTCGTTTGGGGTGATATGAACGTTTTTTATCAAACGAACGCCTATAGAAGAAAACTTCAAAAATCGTATGTCTCAAATATGATCGCTCTATACAAACCCGATCAGACCGAAGGTGTGGTAGAAGGTCTTTTGGCAAAACTCTCAAAGGGATATACCGTGAACACTGATGTACGTTCATTGGCATTGGACAATCTGCTTACTTTACAGGGAAAAATAAAAAGAACTTTGCCCGTAATGACCGATCGCCTGACTATAGCCCATTTGAATTATTTGAAGAGGGAAATAGAGGCCGTAGTTGGCGAGACCGAAGATGTTGATCCTTTCTTTATTCCGTTTAGGGGAGATATTTCTATTGATGAGGATGGAGAGAAATAAGACCTAGCAGGTTTGACTTGCCCACCGAAGGAGAAAAACCCGCTAGGTCTGAAATAATTAAAATACGTTTATTCCAACTCTTTCCACTTAGTCAAAGCCTCTAAAAAGTAATAATCAGCATAATTAAGAGGTTTGTCGTTTTCTTCACCCGTGTGAATATTTCCCACTGAATGTTTTAAAATAAACCCTTGGTTTTTACCGTACTCGGCCAAGTAAGCGTCTGATGACAACCTATGTAAAATGCTCTCGGCGTAGGCGATCATTTCCGCTCTTTTTTCGGGTACGAATTCTTGCAGATCAAATAAGGCCGAAGCGGTAATTGCCGCAGCGGAGGCATCACGGGGTTCGTTGGGTATTTTTGGTGCATCATAATCCCAATACGGAATATGGTCTTCGGGTATTTTTGTATTTGTCATGATATAATTGGCAATGCCTTTGGCCTGATCCAAAAAGGCCTTGTCTTTGGTGTTCATATAGGTTTGGGTAAACCCGTACAAGCCCCATGCCTGCCCGCGGGCCCAAGAAGATGAATCAATATAGCCCTGTCCTGTTTCCTTGCTTCTTACTTTTCCTGTTTTTTGGTCGTAATCTACGACATGAAAACTGCTAAAATCATCTCTAAAATGATTTTTTAGTGTGATTTCAGCGTGCTTTGTAGCAATGTTATAAAAAGTAGAATCATTGGTAAAATCAAATGCTCTGTACAATAAATCAAGGTTCATCATATTATCAATAATAACCGGCGTATTCCAACCACGTTTTGAGATCCAACCTTTATTAGGAGTGGTATCCCATGACTGTATTGACCCAACTGCCGGCCTATATCTGGTAATCAAAGATGTTGCGCCTTGAACCATTACGTCTTTATAATTCTCGTTCTTTGTTTGCTGGTACCCATTGCCATAGCTACACATCAACATAAAGCCCAAATCGTGTGAGTTGGTCATATATTTTACAGAATCAAGTGCTTCGGTAAACTTTATTGCATTTATTTTCGTTTTTTCAGACTTGCTGTGCTGGTGCATGTACCATAGCGAACCTGGGAAAAATCCACTTGTCCAATCTTGAAAAGGTTTTAGCCGAAGTTCTCCTTCCTCTGTTATACCACGGGGCTGTAACAAGGGTTCGTTGTTTTCGATACGATGTACCAAGCTATCGTATTGTTTTTCCGAGAAGGCAAAAACACGATTTATCAATTCTTGTTTGCTTTCGATTGTCGATTCCGTTACAACTTCCTTTTTTTCAGTTTTACAACCTATTGCCGTGGCGATAATTAGGGTTGCAACTACTAATTTCAATTTGTTCATCTTTCTTATTTTATGTTTTGTGTTCCTGCTTTGAGAATGGTTTCCTTACCGTTCCATTTAAAAATTCCTGTGGTGCCTTCGGGCAATGTAATAACACCCTTTACCTTTTTTCCTTTTCGAGTTAGTTCAACATCTATTTTCCCTTTGGGATGGGGCATGGTCGCCTTCACCGATTTTAAATCCCCAAAATTAGGGGCAACCATTATATCCTCAAAATGTTTTTCTTTCGGATAAATGCCCGCAATAATCTTTAAGAAATGATAATTAGGGGAAGCGCTCCACCCATGGCACTCTGAACGAGGTTCGATATCGGTTTCAGCGAAGGTCGTAAGGCCTTGATCTAATTGGTTGGTCCAGTTTTGTAACAGTGAGGTATACATATCGCCCATACCTGCCTTTTGCAGAGCATTGAAGAGGTAGTATTTATAATAGATGGTGGTTTGGATCAAACTTGTATCATCCAATATTTTTTGCATTAAGGCCTTTTGTTGTTCTGCGGGAATGGCATCTGTCAAGATAGCCATAATGTTGGTGTGCTGTGAGAAAAGTTCTTTGTTTGGGGTTTCGGCAAACAGGCCTTTTTCTGTTGCATAACAATTTTTCATTACACTTTCCCTGATTCTTTTTTCCAATGTGGCATATTTTTTGGCTTCTTCTTCATAGCCCAAATCGTTAAACAGGGTAGATGCATTCTGCAAGGTTTTTACAAACTGAAGGGCAATAGAGGCAGAATATCCGTCATCTGCTCCAGGGGGTATTCCATTTTGAAATCCTGAGGCCCAATCGGTAAAGTTCCACCATTCCATCTGGGTGGGCATTCCTGTTTCATCTACTTTGTCGATCCACCAATTCAATACCGTTTTCATGCCCGGTACATATTGGCGAACGAATTCGTCATCATTTTTGTACATATGATGGTCATGCATCATATTGACCCAAAGTAAGGAATAGGTTGGAATAACCTGAACGATATATGACGGGTATCTACTCGCCGTTAACCCATTCGGTAAACGCGAATTGTCGAACATCTCGATCGCTTTTTTCATCAATCGGTCATCGCCATCAACGCTCAGCGAAACTATGGCCTCAATACGGGTATCACCAATATATTGCAATTGTTCGTAGTAGGGATCGATAAAGCTCTCAACGGCCGAGTTACGAAGTGTCAGCCAAGCGGCATCCCAAATATCACTTAACACCTGATCGTCGGTTTCAAAGGTTGCATTTTCCTTAAACGGATAGGCGGTAAACACCCCGTAATAATCGTTGATGACCAAGGGCTCTTCTTTGGTGGCAATATCGAGTTGAACAAAGCGATAGGTTTTTTGGCCGAAGGGCTTAAAGGTTCTAGCATCGCCGCCATCGGGTTCGATAATATCATAATAGCCCATAATATGCTTGCCTTCGATTTCGTTTCGATTGCCTTTTTGCCAATTCTTATCAAAAAGCGCCTCTGCGTATGTGATTTTTATTTGGCTTCCCGATCCTTTCGAATAGTGTATTTCAGGATGCCCAATAGTATGGTGCGAGTGATCCAACAGTATACTTACGGTTTTGTTGGGCGGAATTGTCAAAGACCCCGTTCCCTTAATAAAATCATCTGATGCTTTGATGCCCTTGACCCTTGCGACACTTTTAAATCGCTGTTTGCTTTCTTCCATAAACGGAATGGTTCTCGGAACCAAATACCATGTACTACCGTATAAAAAGCCTCTGCCGACTGCAAATTCAACAGTGCCCAATTTTGGTTCTAACCAATCGAAATCATCAAAATCAACGTTTTTCCAACCCCAAGGATGCTTTTTTGCAATCAGTTTTTCACCCGGTCCGGCGGCATAGTAGCCTCTCAATGAATCACTGACGAACGGTATACTTTTAAAACCCTTATTGTTGATTACCTTCCATTTTGAGGCCTTTTCGGTATTTAGGTTTACGGGGTTGTTTTTATCACCTTGCAAGATAAAGGCAGTTTGAAAGGTCATGGTAGCTGCTTTTCGATATTCGCCAAAATTGACCACCTCAACGGCAATTACATTTTTTCCGACAACCAATTGATTTGCAATATCAAGGGTTTCATAGCGGTAGTTATCAATGTCACTCGATGAGGGGCCTGAAATACGATAGGTGCCATTAATATGAAGGCGATACCTATTGTCTGCTGAAATATGTATGATGAATTTCTCGGGGACTTTCTCAAGTTTGAAACTACGTCTGAACAAAAACAGGCGTGCATCGAGTGTTGACTCGGTCGGGTGGGTGATCCACTGCGAGGTCCAAGCGTGCTTTAATTGAGTGAACTCTTTTCCTTCATGGTTGATTTCCACATCGGATTCTTGTGACTGCACTTTAGTTGCAAACAATAAAAAAGCCATGAATACACCAAAGACCAAAGGCCTGAAATTCAAAGTATCATTGATTATTCGTTGTATTGTGCTTTTCATATTTTTCATGTGTGTTTGTAAATTATCCCCTCAAGAATATTAATCTAGACCGTCGGGTTTTAATCGGGTAACCCTAAAGTCGTCATAATATATATATGAATCGTTTGCAGGAGCCCAATCGGGTGTATTACCTCCGTGAAAAGTAGAGAAATAAAAGGAATCTACTTCGCCCAATGGAGCCAAACGATAACGAACCTCTTCATTTTCAATCACTTTCTTGCCATCGACCCATACTTCCATTAGGCCATTGAACTTATCAGTGTCATTTACTTTGATGTGCTGGGTGATACGGTGCCAATCATTTGGTTTGAAAAAAACGTTCATTTTGACCGTATCTCCCCATTTGTGTTCCATATCCATAAAGTAGAAATAAATGATGATCTCGCCACCTTTCGTCCACATATATCTTGCGCTCCAACCTTCACCGTTATCGGGGTGTATTCCGCCGGTGTATTTTTCGCCCCCACTGGTGAGTCCTGGTAATTTCCCCCCTAAAGCAAAATCAAAACCTTCGTCGAATTTAAGGTGGTAGTCAAGATAATACTCTTTGGCCTTGGGCAAGGGTTTGTCAAATTGTATACCGCCTTGTTTTGGACCTATGGATCCTTTTGGGTACAAGACCTTCAATACTTTTCCGAATTTAGGGTCTTCTTCGATTAAAGCCCTATTGTCAAGAAGCATCCATGTTACTTCACCAACATCTTTACTAAGGTTCTCAGAGGAATATTTTCCGATAGTGTTGCCCTCAAAATCGAGCTGAAAAACGATGTCGTCATCTATTGATCGGGCGATTTCGGGTTTTATTGTTTTTACAACTTCTTTTGTTTGATTGACTTTACAGCTAAGACAGCTCACTAAGTGAAGTGCTAAAATGTATTTTACGGTTTTCATTTATTTATAATTTCGGGTCTTATAAGCCTAAATGCTCAAACATGAATTTTTTGGTGTTCTCTACGGCTTTTTTTGATTCAGGCAAAAGATAATGACCTTGCCAAACATGCCACATGCCTTCATAAACATCTAATTTAACCATCTTGTTATTATCATCCAACACTCGATAGAATCTAATGGCATTGCTCAAGAATATTTCTTTGCTACCCACTTGAATCAATGTGGGCGGAAAATCTTTTGAAAAATCACCGTAAACAGGTGATACATAGGGATTTTTGAATTCACTTTTTGGCGCATAGGCCAAGGCCGCATTTTCTAAAAAATCATTGTGGATCAAAAGAGGATCATTATCGGCCAAGGTAAAATAGGTATCGCCGATTCTATCAATATCAGACCACGGAGACCATAAGACCAAAACTGCTGGTAAGGCTAGCCCTTGATCACGCATTTTCAAAATACTGCCCGCTGAAAGGCCACCACCTGCCGAATCACCATAAATAGCTATGTTCTTGGCGTCATATTTTTGCAATAAACCTTTGTAAAACGATAGTACTTCATTAGTGACTTGTTCAAATTTTGCCTGTGGCGCCAGAGTATAATCAATGGCCACAATACGCAGGCCGGTTGTTTCTGCCAAGGGCAGCATAGAGGCCAATGTTACATCGGCACTTAAGACGACGTACGCACCCCCGTGAATATAGAAAATGACCTTATTGCTTTTTTTATGATTTTTTGGTTTGATATCGATGGCCCTGATTCCGCCTATTTCAACCGTATCAATGGTTGGTTTATAAAATTGTTTGATGGGTTCTAGGCCCGTCAAAACCAGACTATCTATAAAACGTTGGGTTTTAGCCCAGTCTTCTACTGACCCGTCTCCCTTTGGTAAATGTGCTTCCCTTTTACTGCGCGAATAATTTCGTATCATTTCTTGCGCCTCGGCAGAAATGGTTTTGGGTACATAAAATTCATTTTTGACGGTTGCAGGTTCTAAATATGTCAACGGATTGTTTTTGGGAAGGCCTTCATCAACTATTCCTTTGAGAACAACCCGTCCCTTATCAGGAATTGCTTTTACCAAGGCATAGTTACTATTGTTATAGGAAATAAGGGTGCTTATAATTTCAATATTGTTTTGGCTAGCCGAAAAACTAGTCCAATTATTGGGAATCCTTATTTTCACGGTCAACGGAAAGTCATAAAGGGAATTTTGCATCCCATCTGTAAGTAAAAAAGTTATTTCATCG
Source organism: uncultured Maribacter sp. (assembly GCA_964515285.1). Taxonomy (GTDB): domain Bacteria; phylum Bacteroidota; class Bacteroidia; order Flavobacteriales; family Flavobacteriaceae; genus Maribacter_C. Next base: position 9,392 of record CAZEUV010000006.1, read on the forward strand.
TCTGAGATCGGATCTACTTTTAGTTCGTGCGTGGCATATTCTTGCGAATATTTGGCAACATTGGTAAAAGTGCCCATCCATATTTTATCTTCTTTTTCTTTTAAATAGTTAAGAAACCCATCGGTCTTGGTGTGTGCTTCATCAGAGTTGATATGGTGAAAATGCGTACTCAGCCATCCCCTGAAATAGTTCACCCCTTCAAGGGTATCGGTTTTGGTGAGAATGGGCAAAAGATATTTGTCTCTTGAAGCGTTGTCTTTATAAATATGGGGGTTTGAAATACTGTTGATATGGTTGTAATCTATCGTATTAGCCTTATTGGGCAGGCCGATAACATCTCTTGTAGCGATAAAGAGTTTGCTTATTTCTTGGTCATTGCCCTCGCCCCATGGGTAGGCATAGATCAAACATTTCTGATTATTAATTTCGGTATTGATTTTGTCTTGTGTGGCCTTTAGACGTTTTCGATATTTTTTTAGTGATGGGTTTCGCTCTCCTTTTTTAGGGTTTTCATACCAATTTCTATCATCGTGGCCTTGAATATCATTGCCTGACCGGGCCAATTTTCGATAGCAGTCCCAACATTTTACATTGTATTTTTCATTGGCTTCGGTCATTAAAAACCAAGTAAAATGAAAATCGTACTTGCTTTGCATTTGGGCCCAAAAGGGGATGTCTTGCTCGTTGTTATCATCAATTGTAAGGGTAAAGGCCGCCAATTTATCGTCGTTCCAAAGGCAAACCGAGGCATCACCTATGGTTTGAGGCCAAACTTTATCGGTAATTTCAAATCGTTGGGTCGTTGTGGCTCCCAAATTAAATTCTTCTTGGGCAAGAACAGTGGACGGGCAAAAAAAAGCCGAGCAAAGTACGGTGTATATGATTTTTGTCATCATTCTCTATTGAACTGATAAAACTATCAATGGGTTTTAAATACTATTTCCGATACCGATTAATACCGTTGAGAAAACAATCACTGCCAAACCTAGCCAAAGGGTTCGCATGGTTTTTTTTGAAACTCCTTTCCACTCTTTAAAATAGAGCCCCCAGAGTGTACTGAACAAGATGATGAACGCCATGTGAAGTGTCCAACTAGCGAATTCATATTCTTTACCTAAAAAAGTGGTGCCCATACCGTAAAAGAAAAATTGAAAATACCAAGTTATTCCACCTGCGATGGCCAATAAATAATTTTTTGGTTTACTGGGGATGGTCTTATCGGTAAAATCACCGAAAGTCTTGTTTTTAAAACTCAAGGCAAGGGTCCAAATAAAATTGGTCAGAAACCCTCCCCAAAGTATCCATACCAAAACCGCATTGTTTTGAAAAATATCTTTTACACCGTAATTCAATGCTTCTTCGGCGATGGGTTTTCCGGCGGTCAGGCCAAAGGCAAAACAGGCACTTAAAATACCTGATACTATGGCGATTATCATACCTTTTGAAAGATTGAACTCGGCTACGGTTTCTTTTTGTTGCTCTGCATCAAGGTCTTTTTCTTTCAATACACCGGCTTTTCCGGCAATGGCTATTCCGACAAGACTGACCAATACACCTATGAGTACCACAATACCTCCCTTAGTTTGTAGAAGGTCCGAAAAGGTGCCGTAATAGATGGGTGGGATCAGCGTACCGAAAGCTGCTGTAAAACCCAATGCCACAGCCATGCCCAACCCGATGCCGAGATAACGAAGTGCCAGACCAAAGGTCAGGCCACCAATACCCCAGAACATTCCGAACAGAAAGGTATAAAATTTGACTTCTGCACTTGCGGCCCCTAATACATCAAACAGACTCGGAACGGTAAACCAAGCCATTATTATTGGGGCGAAGATCCAAGCGGCAAAACCCAAGACCAACCAAGAGGTTTCCCAGCTCCATTTTTTGATTAGTTTAAAAGGTATATAAAAACTACCAGCAGCCAAACCGCCAATGGCGTGTAATATCAATCCAATAATGGCTCCCATATTTTATATTTTAGATGTGTGAATAATGTGTACAACCTTAGAAATAGAATTTTCTAGGCTGCCTCAAAATTTTTGATCAATAATTTTTTCGCCAATGCGAGTTCTTCTGTGGTAAACGGTTTTGCATTTGAGGAGGAAACCGCTCCCTTTAATTCAAAAATATTCTTGGCTCCTGACAAGACCGTTGAGATTCCTTTCTGATCCAACACCCACCGTAGGGCAGCTTGAGGCATATTCGTAATATCATCACGCATCAAAAAATCAAATGCGTTCACTTGATCGACCCGTTCCGCCAACTCTTCTTTTGAATAACGGGCATTCAGGGTGCCTTCGGCAAAAACGGTGTCTTTTTTGATTGCTCCTGATAAAAAACCGTTAGCCAAGCATTCTCTGGCAAAGACACCTATTGGGTATTTTTGAAGTTCTTCGATCAGTTGTTGTGATTCTCTGTTCATCAAGCTTAACACCACCTGAACAATATCTATTTTATCTTCTTTTGCCCATTGACGGGCCATATCTTCGGTTTGGTGAAACATTGAAATGGAGTGCCCGATAAAACGAACCTTACCTTGTTTTTTTACTTGTTCGATTCCTTCCCATACATCGTCTCTGATTTCATCAGGTGAAAACGGCGAATGAAAGAAAAGCACATCGATATAATCGGTCTGCAATCGTTTTAAACTCTTTTCAACAGAATCGATGATTCTTGATTTGTAAAATTGTGATGCTCCTTTTGCAATGGTAGGATTTCTACCGAATTTTGATGAGATATGCACCTTGTCACGCTTTCCCTTTAATGCTTTTCCTAATACTATTTCGGCAACGCCATCTTGTTCTGAAGTGCCGTATTGTGGTGCTGTATCAAAAAGATTGATACCCATGTCAATACCTGCGTGAATGGTATTTATACCATCTTTTTCTTCAACCCCACCGTATACATTGTTGCCGAAAGCCCAAGTGCCCAAGCTTATTTCACTTACCTCTAAAGCCGTTCTACCCAGGGTTCTGTACTTCATTATCACACATATTTTTCTATTAATAGTTCTAATTTTTCAGAAGCGTTCTTTATGAACATTTTGGCTATTTTTTCCCCATGGGCCGCTGTTGAGGGTCTAGGGTCTTCGCCTGAAACCGCATCGATCTCAAGGCTGATCGCCCTGTTTTTCGGTAATGTATCTAAATCAACGGTCTCAGGCATATAATATAGCTGCAAAGAGGTTTCACCCAAAGCAGAATGATTGGCTACCAACAGATCGTCTGGTAAAATGTCGAATTCTGCCAAGGCCCAAAAATGTTTTTCAGGATATTTTATATTGAATTCTTCTGCAACATCGCGCAGTATTTGCAAATGGGGCTCTCCTGCATGGCCTGATAGAAGAACGACTACTTTAAAACCCTGCTCAACCAATTGTACAAAATATTCTTCACAAAGCATTCGAATTAATTTTTCGGAAAACTCTATGGAGTGTTTTGGAAAATCAACCCCGGGATACGACTTTATCAGATTTGCCGCTAAATTGATGGGGGGCATTACCAGACCGCCCATTTCTTTGGCCAAGTCAATACACATATTGTAGGCTTTGTGGCTATCGAGCCCTGTCGGATTGTGGTTGCCATGGTATTCTAAAGCACCCCAAGGGAGATAGGCGATGGGTCTTTCTGTAAAAATCGCCTCTATGCCTTTTGGGCGTAGTCTATCATAAAGTCCCCAAGTATTATTTTCGGACATTAATTCCAATCTTTGCTGTAAATCAATGGGTTTTGGTCTTCGTTGTTTAGAACATCCCCGATTTTCAAAGATTTGAAATAATCATCAGGAAGCACGTTTTGTTTGCCGTTGAAAGTACAGCCATCGGGCATATAAGCACAGGTCATGGCATTTCGGGTGTTGGGGGTCATATTTACACCAGCAGCGTGAATATTTAAACCATTATGAAAAGAACAGCTTCCTGCTTTAATGACCGAAGGCACTGGTTCAACATTTTTATACTTGGGATAGTCTTTAAAAACAGCGCTCATGTTGGCACCTATACCGGGTTCGATAAATCCGGTATCATTTTGAGAGCCCGGCATAAAGTAGAGACAACCGTTTTGTAAAGTTACATCTTCTAACGCCACCCAAATACTTAACGCTTCTCTATGTTCGAAAGACCAAAAAGGCGTGTCTAAATGCCATGCCGTGGCGTTTGCCCAAGGTTGTTTTATCAATGATTGATCGTGCCAAATTCTAATACCATCTACTTCGGCAAGGTCAGCGGCCATTTTACCAATTCGTTTATCAAACATCAATTCTTTGACATTTTCATCAGTCATCCAAAGGTTGATAATTTGTGTAAATACCTTTCCGAAAAAATCGGCGTTGGCGTTAATGCCATCATCTTCACCAGATTTTACTTCTGAATGAGGAAATTTTGTTCCTTCTCTGTCAGCAACCGCTTTGTCTATAGTGGTTTTCCAATGTTCTGTTTCTTCGTTAGATAAAAAGTCATCAACGATTAAAAAACCATTTTGACGATAACTTGAAATTTCTTGGAGAGTTAACAGGTGTCTCATTGTAAGGGTGCTTTTATTAGTCTATTGAATTCTGTAATATAAACAATAATAACTATTTATAAAAGAGAGATTGTCCTGTGCTGTCCTGTTATAATAGTGCTATACTAACCATAGCGGGTTATGGGCGCGTTTGGTTTGAAGGAGTCTTTTTATACATATTTTTTTTGATTCTTATGAATTGAATTCTGTCATTGTTCTTGCCAACGATAATAAATTCGGTTCCTTGAATGACAATAGTTACCATATCTTTTACATCACCTGGGGCAAATAGACCACTTTGATTACCTGTTACAGGTTCAAAACCTCCATGGCCGTCACCTTTTAAGAAAAGTCCGTTACTGGCATCGTTTCTTGGGGTTTCGACCTCTGAACCCAGTAAGTTACCAGCAATGACAATATCTAAATTTTGATCATTGTCGTAATCATCGACCAAAATTTGATTGATACTCGAAATTTGAGCTAAATTGGGAAGTTGGTGTATCACAAATTTGCCGTTTTTATTTTCTAAATAAATGCTGGCAAATGATTTTACTGAATAGTGCAGCGATTTTTCTAAATACTCGTTTGTATAAACATCTTCTAATGTAGCTGTTGAAAAGGCAGCATAATCTTTAAATTTCTTCTTGATCCCCGGTATTTGTTGAGAGGAACATTCCCTTCCCCGTAAGGGGTATTTTTTGCCTCCATTAAAATAACTAAGAATAATATCATTTGAACCGTTCTCATCGAAATCATTATAATATATATCGAAAGTCTCATTTTTGTTGGCTTTGTACTTATAGTTTAGGCCTAAGTTGCCTACAATAAAATCGATATCACCATCATTATCAAAATCACCTTCATTTATGCTATACCACCAGCCCGTACTTTCTTTCAGGTCAAGTTTTTCGGTAGTATTTTCAAACAAGCCTTTGTTGTTCTTAAAAATAGTGATGGGCATCCATTCTCCTGTTACTACTAAATCGACCCAACCATCATTGTTGTAATCTGTCCAAATCGCATCGGTGACCATACCCAGTTTTTTCATGGATGGGGCTATTTTTTCAGTAACATCAACAAATTTTGGATGGTCTTTTGACCCCGTATTTTTCAAAATATAGCTATCAACAGGAGAAGGGTATGCGTTGGGCATTTGTCTTCCGCCCACGAAAAGATCTAAGTCACCATCTTCATCAAAATCGAAAGGCTTGACGCACATTCCACTTATGTTCATTTTGGGTAGGGCACTAGTTGATTTCGTAAAATTTCCGAGACCGGTATTTATATAAAGTCTGTCTTGTAGCAAGGATGAACCTGATTCTACTTCATTTCCGCCACTCACGATGTAAATGTCTTTGTCACCATCATTGTCGGCATCAAAGATGCACACTCCCATGTCTTCATGTTTCCTGTCTTGAGAAATTGAATTAAGTTCTTGTTTTTTGAAACCGCTATCGGTTTGATAATAGACCCCGGTTTCCTGATTCTTGGCACCACCGATTATGTAATCTTCAAGGCCATCGGAATTCAAATCTCCTACAGCAAGAAAAGGCCCCAAAGTACTCATCTTATGTGGCAAGAGTACTTCACGATCAAAATCATTAAAAAAGTTCTCTAAATGTACGTGGTTTGTAGTGAGTATACTATTAGTTGTTGTTTCAAAGAGGATATTTTCTTTTGGTGTTTTTTTCGATTCAGGTAGTTGTGCGTGGTCATAAGTTACGGTGATCATTTGGTTTGTCTCTGTGTTTAAAATATATTGCGTTTTACCATCTGGCCAGTGAATGGTCATCGAATCTATCATGGTTTCTTTACCTACACCAAAATGCAATCGAGGTGCAACAGAAGATTGAAAGCCCCTAGTCAGGGTCAATTCCTGATATTGTTTTTTTTCGTTGGAATTTATCGCAACTTTGACCCCCAAACCAAATAAATTTTTATCGGGTCCTTTGAATTTTAAATCAAGATAATTGTTTTGATCTATATTATTGTTTTTAAAAATGCTCGCTACATCATCGATATTGTTCGTTACTATTTCTAAATCACCGTCATTATCTAAATCTACATATACCCCGCCATTGGAAAACCCTTTGTATATCAAGCCCCAGTCTTCATTTACATGACTAAACGTTAAATCAGTATTGTTTTTAAAGACAAAATTATCAATCTTTTCAGATGGTATGGCCAAGCTTTTTGCTAACAAGCTATCACCTTTTTGTTTCTCTTTACCTACTTTAGTGAAATAATCATTATTGTTTACTTCCCTTCGCGTTCCGTTGGTGATATATAGATCTTTCCAACCATCGTTGTCTAAATCGGCAAATAAAGGTGCCCAGCTCCAGTCTGTTGACGATACACCTGCCAACCTTGAGATATTGCTAAAATCAGAAAGAGAGTCGTTGACCATACCGTTATTCATTTGTAGGCTATTCTGCATAAATTGATAGTGAAAACCAGAGTTCACTGTACCCCAGAACAATTCGGGATTCATACTGGCCATATTCGCCTTAGCGCGTCTATTATTATTCGAAGACATGTCGGCCTGAAAAATATCAAGAAGACCGTCATTGTTGAAATCGGCAATATCTGCCCCCATCCCGTAAAACGAAGTGTTCTTAGTTGCCGCCCTCACCTGTTCAGAAAACGTACCGTTTTTATTGTTGATATAAAGATAATCAGGTGTGCTAAAATCATTGGACACATAAATATCGGGCCAGCTGTCATTATTTATATCACCGATGGTTGCACTTAATGAAAGGCCAAAAGTCTTTACACCAGCCGCTTCGGTAACATCAACAAAAACCCCATTATTGTTTTGATACAGTTTGTCTGTTTCGAAATCCTTGACAAAACGTTGCATAGACACATAATAATGATTGGGGGCATTAAATGGTGTAGGAGGGTAGTTGGCAATATAAAGATCTAAATCACCATCTAGGTCATAATCAAAAAAAGTGCTTTGCACGCTATTGCCAATATCTGCCAAGCCATAAGTATTGGCCGCTTCTTTAAAAGTATTGTTTCCTTGGTTGATAAAAAGTTGGTTCTCTTTCGGCTCAAATTTACCGCCTACGGAACAATAGATATCCAAATACCCATCATTGTTTACATCTGCCATAGTGACTCCTGTGTACCATCTTGCATCACCACCAACGCCAGAAGTTTCAGTAATATCCTCAAACGTAAGGTCGCCTTTGTTTAGGTAAAGTTTGTTGGAGACCATATTGCCAGTAAAGTACAGGTCGATCAAACCATCATTATTGATGTCGCCTGCCGCTACCCCTCCACCCATATATATATACCCATAGGTAAAATAATTTAGTGAATCGTTTTCGGTTAAATTATTTTTAAAGCCGATCCCTGTTACTGTTTCATTTAATAGTTCAAATTGATTTGGGGAATCTATGGTGCTTGATTTACCACAAGAGGAAAGTATTGAAAATAAAATCATTAAATAAAGGGGTATTTTCATTAGAAAAAACGTTGAAATGTAAAGATAAGCCTTAAGTTTTTGACGCAATGGTCAAGGTATGATAGTAATATTTGCATCTACAAAAAAAGAGGCGGATATTAATCGCCTCTTTTTCAGAATTAAATAGTTAGTGCTTTTTTGATATTAGTACCCTGGGTTTTGATTTTCAGGACCTATATTTTCATTGCTGTCTATTTCACTATCAGGAATCGGGAAAATTTCGTGTTTTCCAGCTTGAAAATTTGTGCCCACCAATTCGGTGCTGGCATTTCCCCAACGAACAATATCATTGAATCTCACCTGTTCACCTGCAAGTTCTACTTTTCGCTCATGAACTATGGCATCGAATACCATAGCTTGTGACATGCCCATATTGAGGGGGGGCATATTAGTACTTGGTCTTGCCCTTACTTGGTTGATATAGCCGATAGCAACATCTTGATTGCCCCCAGCTCTCATACTTTCAGCTTCGGCCATCATCAATAGTACATCAGCATATCTAATGATTTTAAAATTAATGCCTGAAGCATTGCTTTGCTCGCTTTCAAGTTTGTAATAGTTCTGATACTTTTTCCAGCCTGCATTTCCACCTCCGTTACTTGGGAAGTGGTCTACCATAGCCGACCCTTCTGGGCCAAAAGTATCACCGTTAACATAAAAATTGTCTTTTAATCTAGGATCTCCCATTTCATATTCTTCCAATAGATCGTCTGACGGAAATACATTGAACCAATTATTGAATCCGTATTCCTGCGATCTAAAAGTAGCCTCGTTGGGGCCAGACCCATCAATACCCCATACAGAGGTAAAACCCAAACTGAGGTCATATTCAATCTCAAATATCGATTCGACACCATGTTCGGTCTCTTCCATAAAATTATCGAAATAATTATCTTCCAAGGCATATCCGCTAAGGGCATTGAACGCGGCCAATGCCTCGTCAAAATTGCCAAGATATAAATGTACTTTGCCCAACATTGCCAATGCCGCTCCTTTTGTCGCCCTACCTGAATCTTCAACTCCTTTGTCAAACAAAACTGCCGATGCATCGGTCAGATCTGAAATAATCTGATTGTAGACCTCAGTTTTGGGGCTTCTAGGAAAACCGGTTCCATCTTCTGGAATTACCGTAATCAAAGGTAGATCACCAAATCTTGTCACTAAAAGAAAGTAATAATATGCCCTGAGAAATTTGGCCTCGCCAATAAATTTAGCTTTCTTTTGAGGGTTTAAAAAAGCAGTGGGAATCTCATTTATGGCCTCTGTATTGCCAATTACAAAATTCGCCTTGTTTATACCCCTGAAGCAACTGTCCCAATAGAGCCCAATTGCCCCATGGCTCGAGTCGAAGGAGAAGTCTATATATTGCCGTTTATCGGCTTCCAATTGCTCATTGCCCCCGTTCTCTTGAGACATATTATCCATCATAAAAAATAGATGACGGGAATACAACCCTCTTGTTTGCAAGTTTGCATAGGCCGCATTTACGGCAGACTGTACTTGCGCCTCGGTTTTAAAAAATGTATCAGGCGACAATTCGTTGGGGTTGGTCAGTTCCAGTTGCTCTTCGCTACATGAGATTGTAAACCCAAGCGCGAGTATGATGGTTGAAATAAATTTGAACTTTTTCATATCTTATTTTTAAAATGTTACTTGAATTCCTAATAAAACCGATTTGGGCTGAGGATAGTTTCCCCTATCGATTCCTAACTCAAATTGATTAAAGGCGGTATTACTACCCCCTATCTCGGGATCTAATCCAGAATAATCCGATAAGGTAATTAGGTTTTGTCCACTAATATATATTTTAAGCTTTGAAATATATTCGCTTATCAATTTACTGTTGATTGTATGGCCAAGTGTAATATTTTTTAATCTTGCATAAGAGCCATCCTCAACAAAACGATCGGAAATCGCAAGATTTTGCGGTGCCCCACCAGCTCTAGGAACCGTATTGGATGTTCCTGGCCCGGTCCATCGATTCAATACACCAGTACCGGCATTGAACAATCTTGGCATGCCTTCAAGGTCATATATATTGGTGTTATACACATCTAGACCTGAGACCCCAGTAATAAACATATTCAAATCCCAACCCTTATAGCCAGCATTTAAATTTACCCCGTATGTTATATCAGGATACGGATTTCCGATTTTGACCCTGTCGTCAGAAGTTATGGCTCCGTCACCATTGTGGTCGATGAATCTGATATCTCCTGGTTGTACTGTGGTTTGAGAGGGGTCGGCAGTAAACACGGCATCGACTTCTGCCTGTGTCTGATATATTCCATTAGATTCCAAACCATAGAAGTAAAATAAAGGCTCGCCCACAGTAATTCGCGAAATATTTCCATTTTCAAAAGAACCTCCGTTAAGGGCCTCAACTGTGCCCAGTGATTTTACCTCGTTACTACTGGTTCCTAAATTTACATTTGCCGACCAAGTGAAATCACCTTCGGTATCATTATAGCCTAAGCTTAGTTCAAAACCAGTTGTTTCGACCGAGCCTACGTTTTCTGTGATCGAGGCCGAGTGAATTCCCAAAGAAGGTGCTAACGGCCTTCTCATTAACAGATCATCGCTGGTATTGGTATAGTATTCAAGCGAGGCCGTGAACTTGTTGTTCATCCACCCTAGATCCAACCCTACATTGGTCATGGTTGTTTCCTCCCACTTTAAATCAGGGTTTCCGAGTCCGCTTGCCGTTGTTCCAACTGCTGCTATGCCATTGATCGGATAGAAGAAATTGGCCAACAAGGTTGAACTGAATTCATAATCACCTATTCGGTCATTACCTGTAATGCCCCAACTACCCCTTAATTTAAAGGTATTGAAATTGGTGCTGGCCATGAAACCTTCTTTAGCAATGTTCCACCCCACAGCTATTGACGGGAATGTACCCCATCTATTGTTCTTACCAAATCTTGAAGATGCATCACGCCTAAGGGAGGCGGCCAAAAGATATTTTTGGTCATAATTATAATTGATTCTTCCCAAATAACCAATCCTGTTATATTCAATAGAAGAGGACTGTAAAAAAGAATCGGTATTGGATACCTGTTCTATATCATCACTAATGAAGTTTCTACTGCTTGAATTTAAGTTATCAACATCTGTATTCTGTTTTTCCGCCAAGACCAATATTTCTAAATTATGAACCTCATTAAAAGAAGTGGTATAATTTAAGCTGTTGGTAAGAATAATGGTTTGCGAGTCGCTCGAATTTTTTGTAACCTCAGCAAAACCTTGATTGTGCGTAGATCCTTCGCTATCGTCATTATAGGATGGTACGAACCCGTTGAAATTGAAAGAGATTCGTTCTAAACCTGCTTGTGACTTGAATTTCAGCCCTTTGAGAATTTCAAATTCACCAAAAATATTACCTAATATCGTTGTTGATTTGTTTAAGGCATGGCCCAAAGTCTGCGCTCGGATAGGATTTTCGGCATCTTGTCCGTCAGCAGCGGTATTGGGCCCCTGAAAACCTCCCAAATTGTCTGTATTGTATATAGGTAAGTATGACGGTATTTTAATGGCGTGCTCCAATAGCGAACGCCCTCCTGAACTTCTTTCGGGATTTTGTTCGTTGAATGAAACCGAGAATGTCTCCCCAAACTTGAATTTGCCTACATTGAAATTGCTATTCGCCCTAAATGTAAACCGTTCAAAGCCAGTTTCTATAACCGCGCCTTCTTGATCTACATACCCGGCCGAGAATCTAAAACTACTATTTTCGCCCCCACCTGAGATACCCAAGTCTACATTCTGCAAAATGCCAGATCTAAACAGGGCATCTTGCCAATCGGTATCGTTTCCTGATGAGGATAAGGCCGAAGTTGGCACAAAACCAAAAGCATCATTGGCATATTGAAGATACTGTTGTGTATTCAAGACGTCATATCTTTCAGGATTGTATTGAACTCCTGTATAGGCATCCAAGGTGATTTTTACCTTGCCACTTATGCCTTTCTTGGTCGTGACCATTACAACGCCATTGGAACCTAACGACCCATATATGGCCGTTGTTGAAGCATCTTTCAATATGTTTATCGATTCGATATCATTAGGACTTAGACTGCCCAACCCACTTGATATCACCCCATCAATCACATATAGGGGCTCGTTATTGTTCATAGTTCCCAAACCTCTTATTCTAACCACAGGAGCTGAACCCGGAGAGCCTGTATTGATAACCGTGACACCTGCAGCACGACCCTGTAGAGCCTGATCTGCAGTAGCAACGGGGACAGCTGTCAATTCTTCAGAGCCGACCGTTGCTATGGCACCGGTCACCTCTGTTCTAGATTGTGTGCCATAACCTACGACCACAACCTCATCCAGTAGATTGGTGTCAATATCTAATTGTACATTAATTGTGGTTTGATTGCCTACTGCAATTTCTTTGGATAAAAAGCCAATATAACTAACTATTAAGATGGCGTCGCTATTTGCAGAAATAGTAAAGTTGCCATCAAAATCGGTTTGCGTACCATTAGTGGTGCCCATAATGACAATACTGGCGCCAGGCAAGGGAGCACCGGCATCATCTGTCACTGTTCCGCTTACCTCTTGCTGTACGTTGTACGTTATGTCAATTGGCTTGTCAGTTGACACATAGTTACTTACGTTTGCCGCCGTTGCCATTGAATACGAAAATAGTAATGAGAGTAAGAGCGGACCAAAAATCTTCACAGTTTTAAATTTCCGTTGAACGTTCTTTTGCCTTTTCGCAAAAATAGCTCTAGAAGCTTTAATTTTTTTCATACGATAAAATGAGTTAGATGAGTATTGTTGTTTTAGGTTAAGTGTTTTTTGACTTGGGGTCGTCTATGCATACGCAAATTAGGACTTGTTGAATTATTAAGAATCCTGTAGTATCCTGCAAACGATTGCGTAAGTGTACTCACTTGATTTACAGCAACATGAAATTGCTATTTTGAGAAAGGCATTTTTGGGCAAATAAAAAAGAGGCGGTTATAGTACGCCCCTTTTTTCAAAAATAAATGGTTAGTGTAAGTATTAAATGCTTGTGTCTTCTTGCTAAATTGATATGCCAATAGTTAGTTTCTATTGAATTCACATTGATTTTCAATGAATTTTGAAAATCTAGAGTATTGATTTATTTACTCGAGTTGCAAAGTTATTGTGAATTGATCTAAAAAGAATCCTGTACTGTCCTGCAAAAAAACAGTTGGGTAGTACGTTGATTAAGAACATTAAAATCGCCCTTGGCGAGCATACCATCAAAAGGGCGTATGTAGATGGTGGTTTTGGCAATAACGATATTTACATAAAACTGTTGTCTCATTCTTTATGCGATATGAAACTCAGAACAACTGATTCTTCTTTAGGTCCTGCCCTGGGTGCTGCAAGCGCATATCTGATTCAAAGTTAAATTCTTAAAAAGAAAATTACGCTCTGAAAACACACGTTCCTTTTATAGTTAAATAAGTGCTTTTATGTGCAAAGGCGAAACCCAAATACCCTTCTATTGAAGCATCTAAATCTTAGATATTTACTTGCCATGATTTTGTAGAGCACTAGCAGGTAAAACAAAAAGGAAATTACTACCTTTAAAGCTATGCACGTCTTTGAGAAGGGCAGTAATATTTTTAATCTCCTTTCGGAAGCGGTTTCCGAAGGTATCTTGGTGGTAAACAATGAGCAGCTTATTGTGGCCACTAATACCCGAACCAATATGATGTTCGGCTATAAAAAAGACGAGCTAAAAGGGAAGCCTTTACGTGTTCTCATCCCCACCCTCTACCGTAAATTTGACAAAAAGTATATTGTCTTGTCCGACAAGGAGCAAGACGAACAAAGAACGATTCAGGGAAAAGATTTTATTGGAGTGCGAAAAGACCAAGAACAGTTTCCGTTGGAAATCGGTCTCAACTCTTTTTCGATCTATGGCAATACCTATGTCATGGCCTTGATTATTGACGTGACCAATATCAGGGATAAGAAAAGGGAAATACAAGAATTAAATACCAGCCTAGAAAAAAAAATAAAGGTTAGAACATCAGAACTTCGTGATTCGGTGGCCATGCTCAAGAAAGAGATTGAGTTGCGGGTAGCGGCGGAAACCAAAATCAAGAGCGCTCTTCAAAAGGAAAAGGAACTAAACGAACTGAAGACCAAATTCCTTTCTCTTGTTTCACATGAGTTCAAAACACCTCTGAGCGGTATTCTTACTTCCGCTATCTTGATAGGTAAATATAAAGGTGCGGAGCAAAAAGAGAAAAGGGACAAGCATCTAAAAACTATTATAGGCGAGGTTCGTTACCTAAACAATATTTTGACCGATTTTCTTTCTGTGGAGAGATTGGAAAAAGGGAAGGAAATCTATAAATTTTCAGAATTTTCATTGAGTAAGGTAATCAATGAGGTCATTTACAATGCCAACATGCTTTTGAAGAGCGGGCAGCATATCAATTATCCGAAGAACATTGATGATGTGTACGTCAACCAAGATGAAAAAATAGTGACTTTGGTATTGACAAACCTTTTGTACAATGCCGTGAAATATTCTCCTGAAGATGCGGTCATCGACCTTCAGGTAGAACTATCTGACAATACGATTGTTTTTCATGTTATCGATGAGGGTACAGGTATTCCTGAAAAGGATCAAAAACACATTTTTGAACGTTATTTCAGAGCGGGGAACGTACTTTTAAATCATGGTACCGGTATAGGCCTTAATATTGTAAAGGGACATCTTGAAAATCTGGGAGGCGCCATTTGCTTTAAAAGCAAAGAAAATGTGGGAAGTACTTTTACCGCAATGTTCCCTCTTAAAGATTAAACGGAAACCTTTATCTAAGCTTACTGAAAAATAACCATATAGAAATACATCACCCCCCCAATCAACCTAAGAGAACAGTAAAATGAAACAAATACTATTGATCGAGGACGATACCGTGCTATGTGAGAATACTGCTGAACTATTGGAATTATCGGGCTATGAGGTAAAAATTACGCCTAATGGCAAAAAAGGCGTTCAGGCAGCAAAAGAATATCTCCCTGACATTATTATATGCGACATCATGATGCCCGAGCTGGATGGGTATGGGGTATTGAAGGCACTTTCTCAAGACAACAGTACCAAGGGTATTCCCTTTATCTTTCTTTCTGCGAAAACAGAGCGCAAAGATGTGCGTAAAGGAATGGAACTGGGGGCAGATGACTATTTGGCCAAACCTTTTGAAGAAATGGAATTAGTGGGGGCCATAGAAAGTAGACTGGCAAAAATGGCAATTCTTAAAGAAACCGATATTGAAAATGCCATAACGACCACAACCAGTGATAGAGGTATAAAGACCATTCATGAACTTAAGATTTTTATAGGCGATAATGGTCAAGAGCGAATTTATGATATAGGCGAGGCCGTATACCGTGAAGGCATGTATTCAAATTCAGTATACCTTATACACGAAGGTGTTGTAAAGACCTATAAATTAGACGAAATGGGCAAAGAACTCATTACCAGAATATATAAACCAGATGATTTTTTTGGCTTTACCGGTTTCACAAAAAACATTCCACATCAAGAATTTGCTATGGCTATGGAATATACCAAATTGGTAGAATTTTCAATAGATAAACTGAAAAACCTGTTAGAAGAAAACCATGACCTTACTATGGAGTTGATGCAAATACTTTCTGAAAATCTGTCAGAGGCAAAAGAGCAATTATTAGAAATGGCCTATGGATCCGTTCGCAAGAAAACAGCGAGTACTATTCTAAAGTTCGCTGATAAACTTAAAGGAGATTCAGAAGGCAACCTTCATATTTTAAGGAGCGATTTAGCGAGCGTAGCGGGCATAGCTACCGAAACGTTGATACGTACTCTTTCTATGTTTAAAAAAGAAGGGCTCATCCTCATAAAGAACAGAAACATTAAAATAGTGGACATTGAGAAGTTAAGACGTGTTTGCTGATACAACTTGTATGGTCGGCACCGTATTCCTAACATGAGAATTATCATTTTATGGTTGGTCAGGACGATATAATTTTGTGCCGTTAACCAAAAATACCGGCATGAAGCAAATTCTAATACCCACAGATTTTTCCGATAATGCATGGAACGCCCTGAAATATGGCCTAGAGCTCTTCAAAAAATCTAAATGCACGTTCTATTTGCTACATGTTGACCCTCTTCCTCCATATTCAGGTACAGGAACCGCTTTTCACGCAGCTTCAAAAAATCTTGAGAATAACATTTTGGAAGATGCCAGGGCAAAACTTCGTGAGCTAATAGACCGTATCGAAAAATTGCCGCTTAATGCTAAGCACACTTTTGTCACCATTGCTATATCCGATTTTTTTGTAGATACCATAAAAAGAGAAGCGGAAGAAAAAAAAATTGACTTTATCATTATGGGTACAAAAGGGGCGACTGGTTTGAAAAAAGTCACTATGGGTAGTAATACGGGTGATGTGATTACAAAAGTGAAATGCCCTTTATTGGCCGTTCCTGAAAATGCAGTTTACTCAAAACCCAAAGAAATTGCTTTTCCTATGGATTTCTACTTAGGTTACGATGTAAAAGTATTGGACGTTTTAATAGAATTGGCCCTATTGAATAAGGCGGCGCTCCGAATATTGCATGTTTCAAAGAAAGGAGAGGAACTAAGTGAAGAGCAAAGTAAAAACAAAGACTTTTTGGAAGACTATTTGATGAATGTGGAACATAGTTTTCATTTTGTGAGCGGCACCAAATTAGAGGTCGCGGTACAATGTTTTGTAGAAAGCAGGAACATAGACATGATCGCCATGGTCGCCAAAAACCTGAATTATTTTCAACGTATATTATTTCGGCCTTCAGTAGAGCAAATCAGCTATCATACTGAAATTCCGTTTTTGGTGCTGCATGAACGGTAGATTATATGTTTGCGATTATTCATTGAAAATAGAACAACAATGCCCAGACCTAAAACAAAAGACGAACTGTTGAGGTTAAGTCAAAAGAACTATTCTAAATTAATCGACTTTGCCGATTCCTTTTCAGAGAAAGAACAGCTAACTGAATTTCCCGAGGGCTATCTGAACAGAAATATAAGGGATGTTCTCGCCCATCTGCACCATTGGCACCTCATGTTTGTAGACTGGCACAAAACAGGAATGAAAGGAGACAAACCAGACATGCCCGCTAAGGGATATACATGGAAAACATTGCCTGATCTGAATCTAAAAATCCAAGAAAAATATACCGGCAAAACGCCTGAAGAGGTTAGAAAAATGTTAAATGGGTCTTTCAATTCCATTCAGAAGATAATCAATAGGCATACCGAAGAAGAGCTGTTCGAAAAGAAAAAATACAAATGGACAGGAACCACATCTCTTGGTGCCTACCTCATTTCAACGACATCAAGCCATTACGATTGGGCCTATAAGCTCATAAAAAAATGCAAAAAAAATAATTAGAATTTTTTCTTAGGATGTTTGCCCAATTGAAAAAGTTTAAACGAGTTCAATAACAGACCTGATCAATATCATGGTTTTTGCCAGATGCTCAGGTTATATTTGATTTAAGCACTGAGGTTATGAGAAAGGTTTTGATTCCTACGGATTTTTCAAAAAATGCGTTCAATGCATTAAAGTACGCCAGTCAAGTATTCAAGTACGAAAAAAGTGAATTTTTTATCGTTCATGCATATGCAGATGAGGTTTATGAAAAAAGTGCTTTAATAGAACACGATTCTGTAGAGGAATTGAAATCCATCGTTCTTGAAAATTCTGAAAAAGAGCTACAAAAGGTTCTTGCAGAGCTAAAATCATATTCACCAAACCCAAAGCACAGGTATCAGGCACTATCTGTTTTTGGCTCTCTTGTAGATGTTATCAATGACTGCGTAAGCCAAGAGAACATGGATATTGTGGTTATGGGTACCCGAGGCGAGACCAACAACCAAAGAAAAACTTTTGGCAGCAA
Organism: uncultured Maribacter sp.; assembly: GCA_964515285.1. GTDB lineage: Bacteria > Bacteroidota > Bacteroidia > Flavobacteriales > Flavobacteriaceae > Maribacter_C. The sequence goes on from CAZEUV010000006.1 coordinate 27,297, forward strand.
TACCTTACAAGTTTTAAGGTATGTGCATTGTCCGGTTTTAGCTGTCCCTGAAGGGTATAAATACCATGCGCCGAAGAAGCTTCTTTTCCCCAGTAATTTTATGGTGCCCTATAAAAAAAGAGAATTGAAAATGCTCGGTGAAATGACAAGCTCTTTCAGGTCTACGATACACTTTTTGTATATAGACCCCATAAAAACCCTTTCACGTCGCCAAGAAGACAATAAAGTATTTTTGGAAGGCTGTTTGAAAAGACCAAAGCTGATCTTTGAAACCACAATAGAAAAAGACAAGACCGTTGCCATCAAGAAACATATCGTCGATAAGAAAATAGACATGTTGGTCATCGTAAACTCGAGACATTCTTATATGGAAGATATGCTGTACCAGTCTACGGTCGATAAGATCAGTCTACATATTAAAGTGCCTTTTCTAGTACTACAAAATTTAGAGAGGCCGTAAACAACAAGCTATGAAGAGAATTATTCTGTCCACCGATTTTTCAGATAACGCCTATAACGCAATCGATTATGCGGTGCATCTTTTTAAGGATGTTGAAACTACCTTTTATCTGTTGCACACCTATACTCCTGTGGTCTATCGAGTAGAATATCTTATGCACAGCCCGAGCCAGATTGGTTTGGGAGACACGATTCAAAGTAAGGCAATGGCCGAATTAGAAGAATTACAACAAAAGTTAAAGAAAGAGTTCAAGAACCCCAAACATACTTTTGTACCGCACTCGTCTTTCAATTTGCTTGTTGATGAGGTATTGGAGACCATTGAAAGTGAAAAGGCCGATATGGTCATTATGGGTACACAAGGGGCAACTGGGGCTAAAGAGATTTTTTTGGGTTCGAACACCGTTCACGTAATCAAGAAAGCAAGCTGCCCTGTTATTGCCGTGCCATCTAATTTTAAGTACGAAAAACCAAAGGAAATACTATTCCCTACGGACTATGAAGTAGATTATAAAAGAGAACAACTTCAAGAGCTTCTTGAAATTGCAAAAGCTCATATTTCAAGAATTGAGGTCATTCATGTTTCTACAGGTTATGATTTAACGGAAATACAATTGAAGTACAAAAAACAATTAGATCATATTTTTACCAGAATAGCACACCTGTTTCACGATATGCCAAACCAAGAAGTGATTACCGCTATCAATGCTTTTCAAATGAAGAAACGCATGAGTCTATTGGTTATGATACAAAACAAACACACTTTTTTAGAACGTTTGTTTATAGATCCTATAATTAAAAAAATCGGGTTTCACGTAAACGTACCGTTTATGGTCATACCATCATCAAAATAAATCGATTATGAAAAACATCTTGATTCCTACTGATTTCTCGAACAATGCGTATAACGCGCTTTTTCACGCTACAAAACTTGTCGAAGGCAAAAAATGCACATTTTATTTATTAAACGTTTATGATGAGACTACATCTATATTAAGTATTAGTGCCACCAAAAGCTTGCTTCAACAATTGAAAGATGAATCTAATGAGGGGCTGCACAATCTGACCCACCGTATTCGGCTAGATCGAAAAGATGCACAACACAATTTTGAGACCATTTCAAAAAAAGGCGATTTGATAGAGGTTATTACCAAAACAATACAAAAAAAAGAAATCGATCTGGTAGTAATGGGCAATAGAGGAGTTTCAGAAGTAGAGGCTATTTTTTTAGGGAGCAATGTGCTAAAGACAATAGGCCATATACAACAATGTCCGATTTTGACCATCCCAAAAGAAATAGAATTTAAACCTCCAAAAGAAATTGTCTTTGTGACCGATTATAGACATAGTTATGATGCCGGACTTTTACAGCCATTACTTTTTATGGCCGAACAATACCGATCCAAAATCTACGTGATGCATATTAATGAAGAAGAGGTTTTAGATGGGGTTCAAGAAATGAACAGAAGTATACTTTTAAAATATCTATCTCATTTCGAGTACTCATTACATTGGATGCCCCTGTTCAAAAGCAAGGCCACCGCGATACAGGTATTTATTGATGAGCTGGGCATAGATATGTTGGCAATGGTCAATTATGACCATAGTTTTTTAGAGAAAATGACTCGAGAACCAGTAATAAAAAGAGTGGCTTTTGATTTAGACATTCCATTTTTGGTCATTCCGTACATTGACTGATATATATCATGGCGCAACTTCTTTAAAGCTCCTAACTTTATAAGTATTCGTATTGATCTTACATGATATTTCGTAAAAAATAAAACTATGAAGAGAATTGGTATTTGGATGGATAAAGAAAAAGCTCATATAGTCATATTGACCGATACTAGCGAAAAATTGCGAACCATAAATTCTGAGATTGATTTTTTTAATCCTAAAGGAGGCTCGGGAACGCGGTTTAAAGGAGGCCCACAAGATGTGATCCAAGACAGTAAATATCTTGAACGCGAAAAGCACCAATTAAAAACCTACTATGAAAAATTGGCCAATAGTATAGAAGACGCTGATGAAATCGCTCTTTTTGGCCCTGCGGATACAGCTCAAAAGTTCAGGAAAGAGTTAAAGAAAAGCCACAAGCAGTTAAGTGCGAAAATAAAAACTGTCAAAAAGGTAGATAGTATGACCGATAACCAAATCAAGGCCTTGGTCAGAAATTTCTTTGTTGAGAGGGCGCAATAAGTAAAAAGCCCTAAAAAGATACGGCCTTGAATAAGGTGTCAATTCATTCTTTGACACTGTCTAAGTGACATTCTATCTATAACACAAAAGCTTGCGAATACTGAGTGTTTTTTTTGACGAACTGATATTGGTCATTTCACAAACTAATAGTCTACTGTAACTTTATGTTGAAATGAATATTAACCCTAAAATCTAACACTATGTCACTAGTTAAATTTAATAAAAATGTATTTCCTTGGAACAAAGGCCTAATCGATTTTTTCGATCAAGATACTTTGTTCAACGATGATTTCTTCAATTTAGAAAAATCGTTACCGGCTATGAATGTCAAAGAGCATGATAAGGATTTTGAAATAGAGTTGGCCTCTCCTGGTTTCGAAAAGAAAGATTTTGAAATTACCATGAACGATGATGTTTTAGAAGTATCTGCCCAAAAAAGTGTAGAAGAAGAGGAAAAAGAAGACGATTACACGCGTAAAGAGTTCAACTATCGTGCTTTTAGAAGATCGCTTCAACTGCCCAAAACAGTAGATAATTCTAAAGATGTAAAGGCAACGTATAAAAACGGAATCCTTAAACTTCATCTATCAAAAAAAAAGGCAGATAAAGAAAAGAACAAAAGAAAAATCGAGGTCATTTGATCTTGATAGAGCGGCAAATGACCCTATTCGTTATTTGCCGCTTTCATTAAAATTCAACTATTATGAATACTATAAAAAGAAAACACCGATATATCGAATGGTTGAGTGCTGAAGAAATGCACGAAACCAGTTTACGATGGATGTCTGAACTGAATTTTGTAAGAGACGAACAAACGTTCTTGAACAATTTAGTGAAAACATATACGCTTCAGTTGACCGATAAGGCCATTTTTGAGGAAAGCAAGGTGGTGGTCGATACTATTTTACATACAGAAAAGAATGCGGTCGTTTTGATGAAAAAAATTCAAGCACACATTAACCTGCTTGATATCATGGTTGATGATATTGACCAACTTAAAATGGAAAAAGCCTATATCGAAACCCATAAAGAACTAACAACGGTCTTTTTCTTGTATATGACAGAGTATCGCAAGGCTAAGAAACGATTATTCGTTCTTGTTTCAGGTATAATGAAAAAACAAAAGCAAAAACGTCTGTTGAACTAAACAACTTCAAAATGAAAAAACTACTTGTTGTATCGGTCTTGATATTAATGGGGTGTTCTTCCATCCAATTGGTCGAGAATTGGAAAAATCCTGATATTGTGCTATTTGATGCATTCAAAGTACTACTTGTCGGTATGGCGCAAAATGAAGATGCAAGGGTCGATTTTGAGAGCAAACTGAAAAAGGAGTTTGATAAAATAGGGGTTGAGGGCGTGCGCAGTATCGATGTCTTTGATGTTGAGTTTACCCATTCGAAAAAAAGTGAAAAAGAATTGGACGAGGTAGAACAACAACTGTTGGACAAAGATTTTGATGCCATTTTGTTCACCAAGATAACAGGCTCGGAAAACAAGCGGGCGTTTAGAAAAAGTATTTCTGAATGGAGCAATCACAACAGTAGGTTTAGTGATGACTATCTACGGAATCAAGACATTTATTACGATACCGATTACTATGACCAATTTACGGTTTACCATGCCCAGACGTCACTTTATTGTATCTGTGTAGGTAAGAAGCGAGAGCTTATATGGCAGGGCACAATAGATATAACGGATCCAAAAAATATAGAAGAAACAGTTGATGATTATGTAAAATTGGTGGTTCTCGCCATGCAAGAACAAGATTTGATCTTTAGAAAACAAAACAAAAATGAAGTTACTGGTCTAAAATAGTTCAGTACAAAAACGAACTAGGGCAATAAAATCAAGGTCTCATAGAATAGGGCTAAAGATTTTTGCAATACCTTCTTTTAATTTATCCAACCAAGGTCTTTTTTTATGCGTTGCGTAAGTAAGTTCGTGACTGTTTTCGCAATCTATCAAAAAATCTTCTTTTAGTTCTTTTACAAAATCAGTATCGTACACGATTGTGTTTACTTCGTAGTTTTGTTCAAAGCTTCTGATATCGATATTTGCGGTGCCAATAGAAATAATAGCATCATCACTTATCATAATTTTACTGTGTAGAAATCCGTCATGAAAGAGGTGGATCTGAACTCCTGCTTTAAGTAAAGGTTCGAAATACGACCGCACGCTCCAATTGACCAAATTACTGTCGTTCTTTTCAGATACCATTAAACGAACATCTATTCCGCTTAAAGCGGCGGTTTCCAAGGCGGTCATGATGGCATAGCCTGGAATGATATATGGGTTGGTTATGTAAAGATAGTTTTGTGCTTGGTTGATAATGGAAAAATAGACTTGTTCAATAGCCGGAAAATCTTTATCTGGCCCACTTGAAACAATCTGTACGGTCGATTTCCCTTTTCCACTACTTTTTCCCTCTACCTCTTTCAAGATTTTGATTTTTGGCCCACCGACCAATTGCCAATCAATCAAAAAAATATGGTTTAAGCTCGTTACGGCAGGGCCTTCGATTTGGAGATGCATATCGTGCCATTTTCCCAAAACGGGGTCTTCTTTTAAATATTTATCCGAAACATTGATTCCTCCGGAAAAAGCTACCGTTCCGTCTATTACGATTATTTTTCGATGGTTTCGATAATTCAAAGAACTCAAAAATCTCCCAAACTTAAATGGGAGAAAGGAGAAAACCTCCACTCCACTGAACTTTAGTTTTTTCAGGTATGACCTACTCAATGAAAAGCTTCCTATGCCATCGTAGATTACCCGTATTTTTACGCCATCCTGAATTTTTCTATCGAACAAGCCAAGTAACCGATCGGCTAATTCACCCTCCTCGAAAATATAGTATTGAAAATGAATGAATTCCGTAGCGTTTTCCAAAGCAATGAATATCGCTTCAAAAGTGGTTTTGCCATCTTTTAAATATAAAAGCGTATTTCCGCTTGTAACAGGAAAACCACTTGTTTTAAAAATCAACTTACTGAGTTTCTTATGCTTTTCGGGTAGATTGGGTGCTTCGAAAATTTCAAATGAAGGGTTCAATAACTCTTTGGGCAATCGTAAAAGCTTATTTTTTCTTCGATTGCGACCGATCATTAAATAAAGGAGAATTCCACCTACGGGAATTGTGAAAATGGCCAACAACCAAGCTAAAGTCTTAGATGGCCTTACACCATTGATCAAAAGACTGACCACAATAATAAGGGCAATTATAATATACAGAACGAATAAAAAGGTCGTTAGCATGGCCAAAGTATAAAAACTCGTTTCTAGCTAAGAAGACCGATACTGATACGCTGAAATTTTCAGAAACCTACCCCTTTAAGGTTGCACTCAAATACTCTCGGTTCATTCTTGCGATATTCTCTAATGAAATACCTTTGGGGCATTCCACTTCACAAGCTCCAGTATTGGTGCAGTTTCCAAAACCTTCCTCGTCCATTTGTTTGACCATGTTCAAGACACGGTCGGCGGCTTCGACCTGACCTTGCGGCAATAAAGCGAATTGAGATACTTTTGCAGATACGAACAACATGGCACTTGAGTTTTTACAACTGGCAACACAGGCACCACAACCAATACATGAAGCAGCATCCATAGCCTCGTCAGCGGCATGTTTTGAAATAGGAAGTGCATTTGCATCTTGAGTATTTCCAGAGGTGTTTACCGAGATAAATCCACCCGCTTGTTGAATGCGTTCAAAAGCCATTCTGTCTACCACCAGATCTTTGATAACAGGAAACGCATTGGCTCTCCATGGCTCGATAGTGATTGTATCACCATTCTTGAACATGCGCATGTGCAATTGGCAAGTAGTAATGCCCCTATCGGGTCCGTGTGCTTCTCCGTTAATATGTAACGAGCACATGCCACAAATACCTTCACGACAATCATGATCAAAGGCAACGGGTTCTTCATCTTTGGCAACGAGTTGTTCATTTAGAACATCCATCATTTCTAGGAAAGACATATGTTCAGAAATGTTTTTCACGCTATAGTCGACCATTTGACCTTTATCGTTTGGCCCTTTCTGTCTCCAGATTTTTAATGTTAGATTCATGAATTCTCAATTTGAAAATTAATCCATTTGAAAATGTGCCAATTGATATATTGGTACATTAACACATTGGTAAATTATTTGTAAGAACGGGTCTTCAACTCAATATCCTTAAATTCCAATTCTTCTTTATGTAAAACGGCATCGCTCGGTTCACCTTTGTACTCCCAAGCAGAAACATAGGCGTAGTCTGTATCATTACGTAAAGCCTCCCCTTTTTGAGGCCCATCCGTTTCGACCGATTCTTCTCTAAAATGACCCCCACAAGATTCATTTCTATCTAAGGCATCCAATGCGAATAATTCTCCCAATTCAAGAAAATCGGCCACTCTTCCTGCTTTTTCAAGTTCTTGGTTAAACTCGTTCAAGCTTCCTGTCACTTTAACGTTCTTCCAGAAATCTTCACGAATTTCCTTTATTTCGGCAATGGCTTCTTTTAGGTGTTTTTCATTACGGGCCATCCCTACTTTATCCCACATTACCTTGCCCAATTTTTTATGAAAATGGTCAACCGAATGTGTTCCTTTATTATTGATAAAGAAATCAAGACGTTCTTTCACTTCTTTTTCGGCTTCATCAAATTCAGCTGTATCTGTTGGTATTTCTCCTGTTCGGATATCATCTGACAAATAATCGCCAATAGTATACGGCAATACAAAATACCCATCGGCCAAACCTTGCATCAATGCCGAAGCTCCCAAACGGTTTGCGCCATGATCGGAGAAATTGGCCTCGCCAATACAATATAGACCTGATACGGTTGTCATTAAGTTATAATCTACCCAAACCCCGCCCATGGTGTAATGCGTAGCAGGATAAATCATCATGGGAGTTTTATATGGATTTTCAGCGACGATCTTTTCGTACATCTGAAATAAGTTTCCATATTTTTCTTCAATCACTGCCTCGCCTAATTTCAATATTTTTTCTTTTGATGGATCGTGATCTCCGTGCAACAAGGCCTGTTCGGTTCCGTATCTATGTATGGCAGCTTTAAAATCGAGGTAAACAGCTTCACCTGTTTCGTTGACACCGTAACCGGCATCGCAACGTTCTTTTGCCGCTCTTGAAGCCACATCTCGTGGCACTAAATTCCCAAATGCGGGGTAGCGCCTTTCAAGATAATAATCGCGGTCTTCCTCTTGTAGTTCGGTTGGTTTTAGTTTTCCTTCACGAATTTTCATGACATCATCCATATGCTTGGGCACCCAAATACGGCCGTCATTACGCAATGATTCTGACATCAAGGTCAATTTAGATTGGTAATCACCAGATCGCGGAATACAGGTAGGATGAATCTGCGTATAACACGGATTCGCAAAATAAGCGCCTTTTTTATGAATTTTCCAGGCTGCTGTGGCGTTTGAACCCATAGCATTTGTGGATAGGAAATATACATTGCCATATCCGCCAGAGGCAACTACAACGGCATGGGCCGAATGTCTTTCAATTTCCCCCGTGATTAAATCACGGGCTATAATGCCCCTTGCTTTTCCATCGACCAAAACAACATCGAGCATTTCATGACGGTTGTGCATTTCTATTTTTCCACGGGCAATTTGCCTGTTCATTGCAGAATAGGCACCCAGCAATAACTGCTGCCCAGTTTGTCCTTTGGCATAAAAAGTTCTTGAAACAAGTACGCCACCAAATGAACGATTGTCCAACAGACCACCATAATCGCGCGCAAAGGGAACCCCTTGGGCTACACATTGGTCAATGATATTGCCCGAGACTTCCGCTAGGCGGTAAACGTTTGCTTCGCGTGAACGATAATCGCCACCCTTTACGGTATCATAAAATAAGCGGTAATTAGAATCACCATCGCCCATATAATTTTTCGCGGCATTTATACCTCCTTGAGCGGCAATTGAATGTGCTCTACGTGGTGAGTCTTGATACGCAAACGCTTTTACATTATAGCCCAATTCGGCCAGTGTTGCGGCGGCAGAACCCCCAGCAAGACCCGTACCGATAACGATGATATCAATATTACGTTTGTTCGCAGGGTTTACAAGGTCGATTTTATCTTTATAGGTGGTCCATTTGTCAGCGATAGGACCTGTTGGGATTTTAGAATCTAATGTAGCCATAATTTAATGCGTGTTGAAATGATGAAAAAGAGCAATGAAAATAAATAGAAGCGGAATGATGATCGCATAGGCCTTTGCTCCTTTTTCAAACCCTTTTGTGTATTTATTGTTTAATCCCATAGATTGAAATGCAGACTGAAAACCATGCAATAAATGCAATGCCAAAAACACAAATGCAATGATATAGGCACCTACCCGAAGAGGGTTTTCAAATTTATGTTGTAGTTCATGAAAATACCGTGTAGGCTCTTCTGGCAGCACATCTATATATTTGTATTGAAGTTCAGGAATCCAAAAATCGATGAAGTGCAGTACGATAAAGGCTAAAATCGCCAAGCCGCTATAGATCATATTCCTGCTCATCCAAGTAGAATTGGCACCGCCATTGTTCTTAAAGTATTTTACACTGCGCGCACTTCTGTTTTTAAGCTCGAGTACAAAGCCCAGTACAAAGTGAAATACGACCCCAAAAATCAAAACGGGCTGCATCGCAAATTGAATTACGGGGTTGGTGCCCATAAAGTGTGATACCACATTGAACGTGTCTTCACTACAGACCGACAGTAGGTTTATGGTAACATGCATTAGCAAGAAAAAAATTAAAAAAAATGCCGAAAGTGCCATGGCATACTTTTTGGCCAGCGATGAAGATAAAAATCCGCTCATTATGTATTGATTTTGACCGTAAATTTACGGCACAGGCAAATCATTACCAAGTTTTAGCGGTGTTTAGTATACTATTTAGAAGGGTTTTAAGCTATTGGAGCTTTAGTGGTTTGGGTAATAAAAAAAGCCCCTGAATATTCAAGAGCCTTTCTACCATAGCCGTAGGTGTAAATTTGAGGTTAGCTTCTTATTCATCTTCTACCCATATGAAGATGTCACCTAATTTTGAGCAGGCAAACAAAATACGCACTAACCCCTCAAAAAAAGTATTCCTCCCATAATCCAAAGCTGGTCGTTGAAGGCCTCAGCGGTATTTCATTCATACACCTTTTTGTTGTTGGACCTATTTTTTATAGAATAATGAATTAATCAAATTTCCATACGTCATTTAATCGATCAGTTGTAGTAGCGTCTCTTCCCCCAATTAAGAGCATATACTCTTGGTTTGATACTAAGGTCGAAGAAGAGCGAGCTTCATATCCTGCATCGGCAGTCTCTCTTTTCCACCGGATTCCATCGCTGCTGGACCAGAAATCGGTGTAGTTTATTTCCTTTAGGGCATTTTGAAGGAATCCTCCCGTGAGCCAAATTTTACCGTTAAAGACCGTGCTTTTAAAATGAACACGTGCTGAGAAACTGATTACCGGTTGCTGGGTCTGTGTCCAGTTTTTGCCATTGGTAGAATACCAGACATCTGCTTGAGTTTCAAAGGTTGTGGACAACGCACCACCTATCATAAAAATCTTGTCGTCAAATACAATGGCTTCAAAACCAAACCTAGATGAATAGGGTGCGGAATCTGTTTCTTGTACCCAATCAACACCATTGGTTGAACTCCATATTTCATCAGTACTACCGTTGGTGGGGTCGGATAAATTTTCTACCCCACCTAATGCATAAAGTTTACCCCTGTAGGCTACCAGCTCTATTTGTGATCGTGGGCTAAAATCGGCACTGGGGGTTTCCTGTACCCAATCAATGCCATCTGCCGAACTCCATACATCGCCCAGAACACTACTACCTGACCCTATACCGCCTATAATAAAGATCTTATCCTTAAAGATGGTGATGCCAAAGAGTAGACGACCGTTAAATCCGGCATCGGCGGTTTCTTGTACCCAATTTTTGCCATCGGCGCTCGACCATACATCACTTTTATAACCTTCAATATTGGCAAAGCCGCCAATGACCCAGAATTTCTCTTTAAAGAAAACGCTACCATGGCCCTCTCGAAAATCAAAGGCCGCTGCTGCTGTATGTGCCTCTCCTCCAGAGTTCAAGGGGCGGGTAAAAAATCGAAAAATTTCGCTTTCAACAGTTCCTCCTTGGTTGTCACGGGCAACTACCTTCCAAATAAATTGACTGTTTCTAGGTAGCGGGTCGGTTATGGTAAAACTGGTCTCGGTAAGCCCTTGCGCTATAATAATGGTCGGGTCAGGTGATGTTTGATTGCCATCCAATATGAGTACGGTAATTCCATTGCTATTTTGTATTTCTAAATAAAGGTCATAGACCACTGAATCACCATCAATGTCAGTTGCTGGTTGCCATGTGAACGTAGGGTTCAATGCAGCATCTTCTGTTTCGTTTTCAACAGTGAGTAGGGCGAAAGCTTCTGGTGCGGTGTTTGTTTGCCTATTGCCGTCATCATCTTTTTTACAACTCACTATGAGCAGGGTGAAGAGTAGTATTTGGATTGCTATTTTCATCATTTACTTTTTTTGTTATTACAATGTCAATATATCTGGGCAATAAATATTCATAGCTTACTTTCTTAGTACGGTTAATCCCAAAAAAAATGGAATATTCCTGTAGGATTTTCAATTTCTTGGTTTTCATCAAGTGATGAACCGTAGTCACCTCTAAATAGGGGTTGTTTGTTTTCTTCATCGTATGATATAAAACCCTTCATATATGTAGTAGCCCCACCAGAAAGGTTGGTCAGGAATGCTACAGATAAATTTCCTTCTTCAGTAATTGACCAATTTCCTGAAAACAACAATGCAGGGTTGCTATACCTCTCCATTGAAATAGTACCATCTTCGTTTAATCGTAGACCATAATCTATAGCAATGGTAAATATTGTATCATCTGGGTCATCAACCTTTTGAAAGCCTCCACTAAAAAAGCCTTTTGTAAGTGTATTTGTTAGGGTGATTTCTTCTGTTGTAGTTGTTTCCCCACTTTTTGCAGTAATGCTAAAATCATAGGTGCCTACAGGAAAGTCTTTACCCCAAGATAATTGCCCGGTTAGGGTATCAAATGATATAATGCCTTGTTGTAAGATATCTGTAGAAGAGGTGATGCTATATGTGCCAACATTGCCATTCCAATCAATGATTATTGGAGTTACACTTCCTTCAGTTCTAAAGGTAAGATTGATTTCCGTTTCAGCATACGATAACTGAATTCTTCTAATTTTTGTTTCATCTTTGCTACAACTAAGTATGGCGCAAAAAAGAATATAATAATAGATTTTTTTCATAATGGTTTTATTTTAATTCATCTTGTCTATGTACTTATCTACGGCCTCTATATTCTTATTCTAATTAGCAGGCCCCTGAGACCAAATAAAAACATGTTGGTTCGTATAATCGATGCCAGCACCCAAAAAGTGCTTCGGGTTTATATTAATTGCCGGACGTTTATCGATGCAGTATGCTTGACCTCCATTTTTTGCGGTATAATAATCCAAGTCATGCGTTTTACCCTCACTCACGTATCGATATTTGTAAAACACTATAGTTCTGTTTAATTCGCCATCTATGGCTATGGCCTTAATATGGCCAGGCTTGAATTCTCTGCCTGTTCTAGGGTTTACGGCGAGGTCATAATGGTAAGGTGCTCTCTTTGACCCAAGGTTGCTTGGAGACCCTGAACTTACGTAGTTGTTTCGATACCAGGCATATACAGAATTATTCTCGCCATCTATGGCCATACCTACAATGTCTTCTGGTTTATAAGACATTCTAGTTTCAGGGTTTTCAGGTAGAACGTAGGTATGATTATGTGGAGACCTTACTGAACTTAGTGCATCTGTTTTTCCGGCACTATATTTATAGTTCTTATACCAAACAAAATTCAGATTGGCGTCACCATCAGTACCCATTCCGACGACATCTTTTTTCTGATACCGCTGCCCTGTATCAGGATTAATGGGTAAATTAAACGCATATGGGCTACGGTATTTGGTAAGATCTTTAGGGCTTCCAGCGGTGACATAAAAACCTTTTCTTTCTGGCCCGGTTGTGTAATCGGGGCATCCTGAAGTAAGTGATACCCCTAAAAGGTTTTCACTCGAGTCATTTTCGATTTGAAGTTCCTTATCCTCTTTGGTACAGGAAAAGGTAATAATCGTGATTAGTGCTATGGTGATGAGATTTTTTACTTTTTTCATAATAGATTTATTTTTTTACAATTTGATATTTGATAAAGCAATTTTATTGCTTCTTTAAAAACTATGGATTTTCAGTCCATAGTGGTTTATTTTAGTTCATACACCACAGTAACATCATAGAAGAACTCTCCCGGTATGCGGTCATAATACAAAGTTGTTGCGAAGGGTTTACCTACCAGATCTCCGATATCTTGTTCTATAGAAAGAATTTTTCCCAATTGTCTTTTCATTGCCTTAGTAAGAAAAGTCGCTTTTTTAGCTGCTTTTTCAAGCGCCATTCGTGTTATTTTTTCGGCTTCTTGGTTATCAAGTTCAATCACTGAAGTAGCATCTAATCGATATAGAATAGGAAGCTTAATGTTTAAAAAAATTTTCATCGCTTCAGCAGATGAAGTTTCATATTCGTAAATAGCCCCCTCCTTTTTATAGCCCATTGTTTCGAATCCGAAAGTTCCTTTATGCTTTTTTATATTATTCCATGACAAGCCATTATCCTCTAAGGTTTTTTTAAAATGTTCCTTCATTTGGTTCAGGCTCATCATGTCATTATCAAAACTAGAAAAGGCTGAACTTATAGAAACTGTGGCTTTAAAGGTTGGTTCAGGGTCAACGTATACGACCCGTGCATTTACCTTTATGGTATTTGGTTGTTGTTGTGCTATTGCCCAATTGCAGAGTATGCAACAGAGCAACGTAATGATTTGTGTCTTCATATCGATTTTTTTTAGGCTATGGGGAAATCTTATTCAAAAGACCAGACATCGGAAAGAATAGGATCGGCACCGCTACCGTCGTTAGGTCCGGTACCATTGATTACCCATAGTTTGCCGCCAAAGAAGACCGAGGTATGTTGTGTTCGTTTCGGAAACTTTTGGGAAGTGCCGGCCTTGTACCAGTTCGTTCCATTACTACTGTGCCAAATGTCATTTTGATGGCTAAAGGAGTTGTCATCACTGTATTGCGCCGCATGGCCCGCAGTAATCCACATTAATTTTCCATCGGTTGTCAGGGCGTGTAGCCCTCTGGCAGAAAAAGAAGCGTTATTAGTTGCCTGTATCCATTGATAGCCATTCTCAGTATACCAAACATCGCTATTATAGAAGGTGTTTCCACCACCTACGACCCATAATTTATCGTCGTGCACGACTGTGGCATGCCATCTGCGCGGTCCAAAAGGGGCGCTATCCGTAACTTGTACCCAAGTGACGCCATCTGAACTCCTCCAAATATCCGAGAGGTTTTCATACATATTGGCTTTCAAATTAAAGCCTACGCCCCCGATCAGCCATAGCGACCCATTGAATGCGGTAAGGGTATGCTCAAACCTTGCCGGAAATTGAGACTTGGGCGTAACTTCCTTCCATTCAATACCGTCAGTGGAAGACCAAATATCGTTTTTTACGTTCCCTGCGGCTGAGGGATCCATTTCTCCTGCCCCACCGGCTATCCACATTTTATTCTCGAACACCGTGGCACCGAAAAGGGAACGTTTGGGAAAATTGGTTTTCTCTGTAACGCTTTTCCAATGGGCACCATCAATACTGAACAAAACATCATTACTTGCTTTGGGCACATTTCCACCCAATATCCACATTTTGTCATCGAATACCAGTGAAGCATGGTTATACCTAGGGGTTAAAGACCCCTTTGTGTCCAGTTCTTTGGCTTTCAAAGTCTTTTTTTTCGTAGTAAAGCCGAATGTCAGGTCTGTTGATTTTTCTTCGACCACCTCAATAGGGTCTATGGTATCGGTTGTTTCTTTTTGGCAAGCACTTAAAATCAATACCATTGCCATTCCAATTATTTTTACTGCATTTTTCATATCAATTTTATTTAGGGAAAGAAAAAAAACTTATTCTAAAGACCAGACATCCGAAAAATAATCTGAGCTGTTGCCATTGACAAGGGCATAGCCCGCAATTATCCAGAGTTTCTTGTCATAAAACACAGAGGTATGTTGTTGCCGTTCAGAGAAGGGGTTTTTGATATTGGCCTCGATCCAATTTACCCCGTCTGCACTGCACCAGGCGTCGTTATAGTACAACCCCGGGCCTGTACCGGCAATGACCCACATCTTGTCTTTGAAGACAAGGGAAGTATGAGCCGCCCTTTGGGCAAAAGGAGTTTCTTTTGCTACTAAGTGAGCTTTTAGCGTTTTCTTTTTGATCTCTGTACCTGAAAACAATAGGGATTTATTCTCTTTGGAAAGCGAACCTTCCTTTTGTGAGAACAGTTCTTCTTTATGGCACGAAATAAAGAATAGGGCCAGTAAAGTGAACAATAGCATGAGTGCTGTTTTCATTTGTTTCTGTTTTATGTTATTTCAATAAGGGGGAAACAAACCCTCAATTAATTTCTTAACGAAGGGGTCTTAAGCACCTGTTCAATGTTGAATTAGAGTCGCTTTATTCAGGGATATTAAAGTGTTCCACGATTTCCTCATAGGTCATTTTAGAATAGTCTTTAGAAGAAACTTTTCCGCTAGATGATATGCCACCTGGAATAACTACATACCTGTAATCACTGAAAAAAGTAAAAATATTTACTCCCCCAACTAAGTTAGTGTGGGAAGCTCTCAAGGCGGTAAACCCACTGCCTTGCGTCAATCTGTACCTATACTGCTCATCTTGACTGGGAAGCGTGAAAGGTAATTGGTAAATATCAAAAAACAATGCATTACTGGGGCGTCTTCCATAAACAAGTACTACGTCGGTATCTCTATTGAACTCTACCACGCCAAATGATACTAATAATTGTTCAGCTGTTGAAGCCGCGGCCATACCGTTAAATTCAGAAGGAATCCAATCAGAATAAACAACATTGGCAGTGCCTGTATTTCCTTGTTCACCTTGCGCACCATCTGCGCCATCTTGTCCTGCTACACCTTGTTCTCCTTGAGACCCTGCTGGCCCGGTAGCCCCATCTTGTCCATCATCTTTAGAGCAGGCCATCATAAGGCTCGCAATAAACAGTACACTGAAAAAACGTTTTGTAAATTTCATTTTAGTTTTCATAATCTCACTTTTTTTATATTAATAATGGCGCAAACGTACTGGGGAATATGGCTTGGAGCGTCCTGTATCTTTCATAGTGTAAGAATCAGGACACATTGCCAAAACCCTTATATACAATGGTTTTATGGGGTATTATTGTGTAAAATGCAGGCTATCAGTAAATAAGTGCAAACCACCCTTGATTTTCTGCCATTTATACAAGAGGCCTTGCAATGAAGAGGATGCTATTGTGTTATTAGAAAAGTTTTATTTTATTGATGTAGAATACTAATTTTACCTAGAAATAATGTTTTTGGATACGATATGGGGTGGTTTTTTGGACGGGAAGTTATACACATTAAGCTCCTGTACCCCTTTTTTGTCATTCCGAGGCACGAGGAATCCCGACGGATGGTTTTTCAAGCATTGTCTTGTTGTTGAAGAGTAATGGCAATATTGGTAAGAAGATCCTGTTTATGGCATAGGGCAGATGGCATGAGCATTGGTTAGAATTTTTCACCTCGTTCTGAATGACAAAGGAAGCTTTCGTAGCGACAAGTAGGTGTATTAGGTCAATCGGTTACAATAATGAACAATACCTGAAATATTTATCCTGTTTTGGGTAATGCAACCTCCCTTTTTCCAATCACTTTCTCGCTGATTGTTAATCGAAATTTGGTTAGGAGGAAATCGGACGTTTTTCCCGATATTCAGATGGAGTGATTCCCGTATGTTTATTAAAGGCATTGTAAAAGGCCGATTTGGAATTAAACCCGGCTTCAAGCCCAATGGCGAGGATGGTATACTTTGAAAAATCGGAATTCGTTAACTTGAGTTCTGCATCTCGAACCCGATATAGATTGATAAAATCGGAAAAATTGTTGTCACTTAGGGTATTTACCAATTGAGACAGATAGGTGCTGCTAATACTCAGTTTGTCGGCCACGATCATCAAGCTGAGTTCAGAGTTTCTGTACATTTTTTCTTCATCAAGCAATTGGCAGAGATCCTTGTAATATGCATTGTCATTGGTAATGGTATTTTGAATTTTTTTAGAGATTTGTTGTAGCTTGGTCGCCGTTAATTTGGCGATCAATTGAAAGAGAAAAAGATGGCGTTCGTTAAAGAAGCCTTTTTTGGTATGTTCCGAATCCAAGACTCCGAATAACGTGTCCTCAAGCAGAATGGGCACTGCCAATTCCGATTGCCTTTTTTGGTCGTCTTCAATATAACGTGGATCTTCTTTCGCATCTTTGACGAGTTCCCACTTTTTATTTTTGGCAACGGCTCCTACGATTCCCTCTCCCATAGAAATTTCTAGAGGACTAAGAATCTTTTTTTCACCCTCATGTTTATTTCCATATGCCGCTTTTTGTATCAAGGTGCTTTTTTCATTGTCCAATATATATATTACACAATCTTCTAGATTTAATTTAGAAATGCAGTTTTCAACAATGTCCCACAATACATCCTCGGTTTTGTTTTTATCGAATAACGAAGTGGCAAAATAACTGAGAATGGCCGTGGTTTCATACTGACTGTCTTGAACAGCTTCAAGTTCAACAGGGGTGAAGACCTTGTTCAAACCCGAAATCTGGAAACTATGTGCCACTTCTTTTAAAGTGGTCTTTTCTATTTCTTTTTTGTTTTCTACTTCTTCAAGGTGTTTGGAGGCTAGAAAGTAATAGTAATAGTAGAAAACTAGGAACGAAAACCATAATGGGTAATACGGAGTATTGCCATGATCGCCGACATCCACTTTTGTATAAATAATAGTGCAGACCCAAAATATGCACAATACTACTTGGGCCATGTAAATTCCTTTCAGCCATTTGGTCTTTTTTATCACAATTTGATAAGGCAGGTTTCCCAAACGGTCTTCATAATCTCTGATGGCCCTATAATTCCATATTGCTAAAATCAGGGAGAATGTTACCGCAAGGTTCTCATCCCATTCATAACCAATATGGGCCATAGCTTGTTTAGATAAAAAGGCATAATCTGCCACGATGTTTATTTTATAAAATGTGTATAGTAAAAAGAAGGCCATAAAAGGAACCAAGAGCACAAAACGAAATTTTTTAAAAACATCCATTCGGTTTAAATAAGAAAATGTAAAGGCCGTAAAAAGTACGGGTGACAGAAATTGAAAAGGAAAATACAAAAGCACTATGGCAGGATACTTGTTGGCAATGCCGATATCGATTAGAATAACCTGAATAATGACAATATTTGCCAAAATGGCAAACCAATGTAAAAAATAGGTCAGTTTGTTTCTTTCAAAGAACAAAAGCTTAAAAATAGAAACAATTACGATGAGGACAGCAGCAGCTAAGATTGTACTGTTAAAGAAATTCCAGTTCATTTGGGGCGTATTTAATCTAATTTTCCACAAGGTCTAAATTAGATGCGACGCTGTAAAACTTATACATCATATGTAACAAAACATATGAGAAATGTAATGCCTTTTCATCCCAAAACTAAAAATTAAAATTGAAGCTCGATTTACTTTGTTTATCGTTTGCGGCTTAAAATGTATAGCTGTACAGGTTTATTGTATAAATGGAAAAGATTTCTCTATTGAAACAATTTCTTCCATAGAGACCGCCCATATTGTAATTTTTGACCGATATTACACACTAATACCGAGAACCAATCCGATTTTATATGAATATAGGACTTTTATCGGTCAGTATGAATGTCTATTCGACCCGACGAATAGTAGAGGAGGCCCAAAAATTAGGGCACGATATTGAACAGGTCGACCATACCAAATGTTCGGTAAAATTGGGTTCAAGAACCCCCCAAATTTATTATCAAGGTGAGAACATCACGAATAAGTTCAATATCATTATTCCTAGAATTGGCTCAAAGGTGACCAAACATGGCGCCGCCATTGTAAAGCAGTTTGAAATGAACGGAGTGTTCAGCACGGCTCGTTCTTTGAGCATAACAAGAGCTAGAAATAAAGTGCGCACTTTGCAAATTATGGCACGAAAGGGCATTCCCATTCCTGAGACCTTGTTTTCAATAAACCCTGATGACATTGAAGAACAGATTGAGCTATTGGGAGGAGCCCCAGTCATTATAAAATTACAGGAAGGCACCCAAGGTTTAGGTGTGATTTTAGCAGAGACAAAAAAGTCGGCAAAATCGATTATCGATACTTTTTATAAGATGGATACCAGTATTCTGATTCAGAAATATATTGAAGAATCGAACGGTGAGGATATCCGTATTTTTGTAGTGGGAACAAAGGTGGTGGCCAGTATGAAGCGTAGCAGTGAGGCTGGTGAATTTAGATCCAATGTTCATAGAGGCGGTAGTACTGAAATGATTCAGCCAACGAACAAAGAGTTACAAATCGCTCTTAATGCCACCAAGTATTTAGGACTTGGAGTTGCTGGGGTCGATTTGATCCGTTCTGAAAAAGGCCCTTTGCTCATAGAGGTGAACGCCTCACCCGGACTGCAAGGAATAGAAGCGGCAACAGGGGTGAATATTGCTAGGGAAATAATATTATTCGTTGAAAAAAATGGACGTCGTAGAAGAAAATAAAAATATTACCATAGGGGGAGAGACCGTTCGCCCTGGCGAGGATAAACTGTTGAAAATAAGTATAGATAGACTTCCTACGGGTACCTTGATCGATATTCCCGTATATGTCATCAATGCCAAAAAACCGGGCCCGACAATTTTGGTACAGGCGGGGCTGCATGGTGATGAGATCAATGGTATAGAGATCGTTCGGCGTATGATGGCAGAAAAACGATTCAAGATCAAAAAAGGGGCGATTATCGCCGTACCCATTCTCAATATTTTTGGGTTCATTCATTTCTCTAGAGATGTACCAGACGGGAAGGATGTAAATCGGAGCTTTCCGGGTATCAAATCAGGTTCAATGGCAAGTAGGATCGCTTACCACTATGTGTCTGAGATCATGCATCAAATTGATTATGGTATCGATCTTCATACAGGTGGTGGACAACGGCATAACTTTCCGCAGATAAGATATACCCAAGAAGATAAAAAAAGCCAAAAATTGGCCGAAGTTTTTAATGCCCCATTTACCTTTCCGTCAAGATTGATCAAAGGTTCTTTTCGAAATGCCGCGTATAAAATGAACAAGCCCACTATTGTTTTTGAGGCAGGTGAAAGCATGCGTTTTGATGATTACGCTATTATGGAAGGTATGCAGGGGATTTTAAACATACTGAGGTATTTTGATATGATAGCCAAAATAGAATCCCATTTAGAACGAGCCAAAACCGTTCATATTCAAGAGCGTAAATGGCTTCGTGCTGCAACAGCGGGAATGTTCATACCCGAACTTACCAATGGTAGCGAAATCAAAAAAGGACAAGAGATAGGAATGATAACCGATACCTATGCTAAACGAATCAAAAGGATAAAGGCTCCTTTTGATGGTTATGTATTTTGTATCAACCATCAAGCCGTTGTGAACCAAGGTGAAGCATTGTTTCATGTTGGGCGATAGCTCTCGGTCCACGAAAGTATTGTTAACATTGAACGTGACCGTTTACACTCGTTCTTTGCCTATGACTGCGTTTTATTGGTAGTGTAATAGCATAAACAACTTGGTCTACTCCAGGCCATATATTTATCCATAAAGACTAAATCGACACAGGGAGATTTAGGGTTTTTTGTTTGCCTTTTTCCTCTTTTTATTGAACCAGATTAAAAACCCGGTAATAGGCAGTGAAGCGGCAGTTAGTGAAGCAAGAAAAACCAACACTTTGCCGGGCAAGCCAAAAATGGTGCCGAGATGTATGTCGTATATCAATCCGTTGAGAGTGTGAAAAGTACTGGCATTTGCATATAGCCCATTTTCGAATTTCCCTGTAATCGGCCTCCCTGTATATTGATCGAAATAATAATGATCAACATTATATGCACGAAGCTTGGCATCGACAACCGTAAGGTGAATGGGGTCTGATTTTTCATGTGGATTACTGATCCTGATAAAGCTTGAAGGATGGCTGTTACGGAATTTTAGCATGAGGCTATCTAACAGTGCAAACGTATCAGAATGTTCATTACTATGGATTAGTTCAGATTTTGGCAGGTCATAAGTCATTTCATTTTCGCCAGTGACCGTTCTGAGAGAGTTACTCACAATTTCGAATCCCCAAAATAGGCCTGTCAGCACACTAAATATTAAAATCCAGGTCACATAAAACCCCAATACGTTATGTAGATTGTAGTTGAGCCTTTTAGGAGAAACATTCCATTTGATGGTCAGGCGATGTTTCACCCCTGCCTTGTTGGTTGGCCACCACATTACGATTCCTGTGATTATCATAATAAGGAACAAGAAGGTACTCCAATGGACGATCTCTTGTCCAAGGTCTCCCAACATAAGGTTTCGATGCAGAAAAATAAGTTGGTTCAACCATCCCTTCTTCATATCCTGCAGGTGAATCAATGCTCCTGTATAGGGATCCATATAGGCATGGTAATACGTTCCCTGACCGTACAATAAAACTTGTATAGTATGTGATTTATCTTTGTAAAACGCCGTTCTAAAATCCCCCTTGGGAAACTCACGGTCTATTGTGGCCTTAAGGGTGGATATCGGTATAAACGAAACATCTCTAGGTGTCACTTTCTTCTTGTAGATAATACTTGAGATCTCGGTTTCCCAGGTGTAAATCGCCCCCGAGAAAGAGATTACAAAAAAAAGAACGCCCAAAGTCAAACCAATCCATAAATGTAATTGGATTAAGATTTTTTTGATAGATATACTCATTTCTTCATGTCATGAAATACTCGTTTGAACAGGTTATCGCTCTACCTCAAATTCAGTATTTCCTTTTTTATTTTTCTTCAAAAAGGCCACCTTCTATTTTTCGAACAGTCTTGTGCTTGATTTTTCAGCAGTAGGAAAATCATCGGGAATAGGTTGGGTAACCTTGCCTGTTGCCGCCCATTCGGCGCCACGCAACATTGATGTAATGAATCCGACACAATTGACCGAATAGTCAATATGCCCCATGATATTATGAAATATACGACCCTTGCCATAGGTCAAAACCATTAGGGCAGGCTCGTGCCTGCCAGTTCCTTTGTTGTCGGGCGAAGCGTATGCCGTTGCCAAAACCTCCATATTTTCGGCAGGCCCTCTTAAACTGTTGTAAAGTTCGTCTTTTGTATGCATCCATATTGCGGGCATACCTTTGGTTATAGGGTGTTCAGAATTTCTTATTTGCACTTGATATTCGCTCTGTGGCCCATGCGCGCCTGCCATACCAGAACTGGAATCTCGTATCAGTTCACCATCATCGTTGTAATATATGTAGGGGCCATCTTTTTCGTTACGATCCCCCCAACCACCAAGGCCGATCATTTTATTATAAGCCTCCCACTTTGGAAAGGAGTTGTCCGCTGCATGAAAGACGACCAACCCGCCGCCCGAGTTCATATATGTTTCAAAAGATTTTTGTGTCTCGCTGGGCCAAGAGGCCGCATTCCATCCGAAATTACATATAATCAGGTTGTATTTTGAAAAATCAGGATGGTAATTTGGGTCTGTTTTAGGCTCTTTTAGGGCTTCTGTTTTGCCCATTCCCATTATTGAAAATTCAGAAATAAATTCTTCGCCTTTCCAAGTATAGGCCGAGCGCTCGACATCAACCGAAAACAAACCCGTTTCCTCCATATAATATTTGAGCATGGCCGTGATCTTAGGCCATTGGTCATGGTTGTTTTGGCCATCAACGATTAGGGCCTTGATTTTGTCGGATTCTGGCTGTGCAGTGGTTTGAGCAGTGGTTTTGCATCCGAATAGGGCAAAAACCAAACCTATTATAAAACATTTTTGCTTGTACATTTTCGTTTGATTAACATCACTTATTCTATTTCGAATTCTATCTTCTTTTTTTCTCCGTTGCCCTTGATTTCAAAGACATAATTGCCCTTCGGCAAATAAATCTTTCCGTTTTTGGCTTCTTTGAGTTCGGTTTTGTGTTTCTTTAGATAAGCTAGTTTTCCAGCTTTCGAAAATGCCAGGTCGTAAGACAGTAGGTTAAGGCCTTTATCGGTATTGAGTTCGGTTGCGCTGACCACAATATCATCTACTGTTTTGATTTCGGCCGTACAGTTGCTTGGACTTGAACAGTAAAAAACGAGATCCAAACCTGGAGTCTGGGGCTTACCCCAGCTACTGAAAGAATTGCCCCATCGAGGGGAATGCTTTATGTTCTCTTGTTTAAAAACATAAAGATTTTTTTCTAGGATCTCAGGGGTCATTTGCTGTAACGTAGCAATGTCGGCCTTGTAAATACTTCTTCCGTGCGTGCCTATCAAAAGGTGTTTTGCCTCTGGTTGAATCACAAGGTCGTGTACGGCTACACTGGGCATACCGTTTTGAAAAGCCTCCCACGATTTGCCCTGATCGAATGAGGCATAGAGTCCGTTATCGGTGCCAACGAACAAAAGGTTTTCATTTTCAGGATCCTCTAGGATTACGTTTACGGGCGAAGAGGGAATATTGTTTGCAATGTTTCCCCAAGTTTCCCCATAATCATCACTCATGAAAACATAGGGTGTAAAATCATCATTTCTATATCCGTTCAGGCTGATATAGACCCGTTCTTTTTTGTGTTTGGACGCTGCTACCCGACTTACCCATAAATCTGTTCCACCGAAATTTGGCAGGGCTATATTACCAGAAATATTCTTCCAACTTCCTCCGCCATTTTGGGTAACTTGAACCAAACCATCATCGCTTCCAGTGTAGATCAAACCAAATTTAAAAGGTGATTCGGAGATGGTTGACAAAGTACCATACGCTACATTTCCCTTTTTTCCTCCCTTAGTTAAATCGGGCGAAATGGTTTCCCAATCGTCACCTTGGTTCATTGAACGATGCAATTTATTTCCTCCCAAATACAGAATATCCTGATTGTGGGGTGAGAGCAAAATGGGCGTTTGCCAATTGAACCTGTACGGGGGCTCACCAAGCTCGTGCTTGGGCTGAATATACTTTCGTTCTTTTCTCTCTTCGTGTATTCTAAAGTAGTTGCCAAATTGATATCCCGTGTAGACGACATTATGGTTTCTGCTGTCAATTTGTACTTGCATACCGTCGCCGCCCATAATCGATTTCCAAGGGTATGATCCGGTCTGGTGCCAGCGGCTATTTTCCTTCACATTGTGCGGTCCTTCCCAAACCCCATTGTCTTGTAGGCCACCGTACACATGATAGGGTTCTTGATTGTCAACATTTATGGTATAGTACTGCCCTACCGATGGCGAATTGTTTTTAATCCAGTTCGCTCCATCATCATACGAGATATTGATGCCTCCGTCATTTCCATTGATGAGGTGGCCTGATACTTTTGGGTTGATCCAGAGTGCATGGTGGTCTGCATGCACATTATCGCCATTGATAGAAGTATAGGTTTTTCCACCATCTTCAGACTTGATTATGGGTACTCCCGCCAAATAAATCTTTTCGACATTCGATGGGTCAACATTGATCTGGCCAAAATAATAACCGTAACTATAGAAAAGATCATCGATGTATGCTTCGTTTTGTTTGTTCCATGTTTTTCCACCATCATTGCTCCTATAGACTTCTGCCCCGACTACGGGGGTATCGAACAAAAGGGAATTGGCATTCTCTAGGTACTTTGAAATATCGATTGGCTTAACGGTACCACTGCGCACCATTTGTTTTAAATTTTCGGCCTTATATTTTTCTTGAAAATTGTTGGTCTTTAAAAATTCGTTCAATTTTTTATTGTTCAGTTTTATAAAACTCTCGACCGACATTGATTTAAAATCTTCTTTTGTGAGTTGGTCAGATTTTTTTTTGTTCTCTTCGGATTTTTCACGTCGAAATTGATTGTCGTGTACGGCATAGACCGTATTGTCGTCAAAAACTGCAAGTCCGATTCTACCAACACCATCCCCCGTGGGGAAACCACTTTCTGGGGTAGAAACCTTGTTCCAAGTTGTGCCGCCATCTATACTTTTATAAATACCGGAAGCATTGCCGTTACCTGTAAAATTCCATGCCTTTCTATCTTTCTGCCATGATGCGGCGTACATGATATTAAAGTCAAGGGGTGCAGTGGCTACATCGATAATACCTGCTTCATTACTGATAAAAAGCGTTTTTTGCCATGTCTTGCCACCATCATTGGTTTTAAGGACCCCACGTTCTTCATTTGGCGAATATAAATGGCCCGTAACCCCAACCACCACTTCATCGGTGTTTTTCGGGTTGATGACAATACGCCCGATATGCTGCGAATCGGTCAAGCCCATATTTTGCCATGTTTTTCCTTTATCGATTGATTTTAAGATGCCGATACCGGCATACGAAGAACGCGATGAATTGTTTTCTCCGGTACCTACCCAAATAGTTCCTGATTTCCAATCTACCGCAATATCACCTACATTTTGCGTTGTGGAAGTATCTAAAACCGGAGTGAAGGAAGTGCCGTTGTTATTGGTGTACCATAATCCACCCGAGGCATAGCCCACATAGAATTCTGTTGGGTTATCAGGGTTTACATCCACATCGACCACACGGCCGCTCATTACCGTTGGCCCAATATTTTTTAAAGGGATGTTCTTTACCAATGAAACGGCCATCAATTGTTTTTTTTGTTGAAGAGCAACCTCTACTTTTTGGGCAGGGGTAGGTGAAAATTGCGCAGAACTTAATGTTATATAAAAGAATGTCGTTAGAATAAAAATAGGTTTCATAGTGAAGCGCGTTTAGAAAAAGTTGAGCAAAATAATTTATTCATATTTAATGATCTCGTTAAAAAAACGACATTGTGAAAATAGTGAGGATCTTTCAAATATCCCAAATATAAGAAAGTCCATATATGCGGAATTAATTTTTCTTTTAGATGAAAAAGACACTGAGATATGTAATTTTGACAAAACTTGTGGTAAATTACTCTTCAAATAGATATCAATATAGTATGGCAATCGAACCTGACTCTTTTGATGCAATTGTTATTGGTTCTGGTATTTCAGGCGGATGGGCCGCAAAAGAACTATGTGAGAAGGGGCTAAAAACGCTTGTTTTAGAACGAGGGCGTAATGTCGAGCATATTAAAGACTACCCTACCGCACATATGCCCCCATGGGAATTTGAATACCGAGGGCGTATGAGCAAGGAGTTTTACGATAAAAATCCCTTGATATCAAAAGCTGCGGGTTTTGGAGCGGACACAGCCCATTTTTTTGTGGAAGACGATGAGCATCCCTATGTTCAAGAAAAACCATTTGATTGGATCAGGGGGTATCAAGTAGGAGGAAAATCACTTACTTGGGGGAGGGCATGTCAACGCTGGAGCGATTATGAGTTTAAGGCGCCCCACAAGTACGGATACGGGATAGAATGGCCTATTACCTATGAAGAGATCGCTCCTTGGTATTCTCATGTAGAAAAATTTGTGGGAGTATGTGGCAACAAAGACGGGATCGAAGCCATGCCCGATGGTGAATTTTTGCCCCCATTCGATTTTAGTTGTGTAGAACAGCACATGAGCGATAGGATCAAAGAGCATTACCCTGATCGGTATTTGGTTCAAGGCAGATGGGCCCAATTGAGCGAACCTCAAGAAATTCATTCAGAACAAGGTCGTGGAAAATGCCAATCGCGTAACTTATGTATGAGAGGTTGCCCATTTGGGGGTTATTTCAGTTCGGTATCTTCTACGCTTCCTTGGGCAAAAAAGACGGGCAACCTTACCATTCGGCCTTTCTCCGTAGTACATTCCATACTATATGACGAAGAAACGGGTAAAGCATCAGGGGTTAAAGTAATCGACACAAATACACAGCAGGAAATAATTTTCAAGGCCCGAATTATTTTTGTCAATGCATCGGCCTTGAACACCAACCTTATTTTGCTCAATTCAAGGTCTCAACGTTTTCCCAATGGATTGGGCAATGATAACGGACTTATGGGAAAATACATTTGTTTTCATCTTTACCGAGGTTTTTCCAGTGGAAAAATAGAAGGGTTTAAAGATAAGTATGTCTACGGAAAAAACCCTACAGAACCCATACTGGCAAATTATAGAAATCTGAAAGAGCAAGAAATGGACTATGTGGGCGGCTTTACCACATTTTGTGGTGCGCACCGAGCGCGTGAAGATAAACTTACCGAAAGTGATGTTCAGATCGGGGCAGATTTTAAGCATGCGATAAGTGAGCCTGGTGATTGGCATATGTATATGTACATGCAGGGGGAAACCATACCGAAAAAGACCAATTGCGTATATCTCAGTACCGAAAAGAAAGATCAGTGGGGTATTCCGTTATTGGTTACCGATGTAGGGTATGATGAAAATGACGATAAAATGGTCGCAGACTTTTTAGAACAGAGCAAAGAAATGTTGGAGAAAATAGGATGCACAGAAATTAATGTAGGGGACAACAAACAACCTCCTGGCTTGGATATTCATGAAATGGGAGGCGTGAGAATGGGAAAAAACCCTAAAGATTCACTCTTGAATGAATGGAATCAATTGTATTTGTGCAAAAACGTTTTTGTGACCGATGGTGCCTGTATGACCAGTACGGGCAACCAGAGTCCGTCAATTCTTTATATGGCACTTACAGCTAGAGCAGCGCAATATGCGGCCGACCAATTCAAAAAAGGAAAACTATAATATTGGCGTATGAAACGAAGAAAAGCATTAATGCTCACAGCTGGCATTATGGGAAGTACCATTATCGGTTCAGATATTTTTCTTTCGGGTTGTGCCCGAGAAGTCAAAAACAACGAGCTGTTTTCTGAAACCGATATTGCCTTATTGGATGAGGTTGGGGAAACCATTTTACCGAAAACAGACCGTTCGCCCGGAGCAAAATCGGCAAAAGTTGGTTTGTTCATGAAAGTCATCGTAACAGATTGCTATGATGAAGAGGAACAAGCAATTTTTAAATCAGGAATCTCAGTGTTGAACAAAATGGGCCAAGACAGATATTCCAGCACTTTTATTAAACTCACCAAAAAGCAAAAGCATGATTTACTGGTAGAATTGGACAAGGAGGCCAAGGCAGTTGCCGAGAAAGAACCTTCCCATTTTTTTTCTATGATAAAACAACTTACTATTTGGGGGTTTTTCACTTCCAAACCCGGGGCGACAGAAGCTTTGCGTTATAATCCCGTACCGGGTAAATTCAAGGGGTGTATACCTTATATAAAAGGTGATAAAGCTTGGGCATAACATGAGAATACACTATTGCTCTGGTTACGAAGAGATGAGTCGATTGGCGTACGAGACAATCGTTTCGGGGTTACAAAAGAACCCCGATCAATTGATGTGCGCCGCTACGGGCAATTCTCCCATAGGGGTATATGAAAAACTGGAAAGAGCTTACGAGGATGACCCCGATCTTTTTGTAAGATTAAGAATTATTAAACTCGATGAGTGGGGAGGAACAAGCCCCAAAGAACTCAGTTCATGTGAAACGTTTATTCATCAGAAAATACTTTCGCCTTTACATATTTCCAAAGACCGGTATATTTCATTCAAAAGCAATCCTGTTTCTCCAGAAAAGGAATGTGGCAGAATGCGAGATCAGATGCTAAAGAAAGGGCCTATTGACCTGTGTGTTTTAGGACTGGGAAAAAATGGTCATATTGGCTTTAACGAGCCTGCAGATGCTTTGACTCCGCACTGTCATATTGCTCGGCTATCCAAAGAATCCCTCCAACATCAGATGACAAAAACTATGGGAGACAAACCGACCTATGGGTTGACTTTGGGCATGGCCGATATACTTCGATCTAAAAAGATAATTCTGCTAGTGACGGGATCCAATAAAAAAAACGTGATAGAGAAACTACTATCAAAACGAATTGACACTTATTTGCCTGCGTCGTTTTTATGGCTGCACAATGATGTCGATTGTTATATGGATATGCAGGCCATGTGATTTGTATTTTAGAAGGATTACCGAGAAATAAGAGATAATGGTTTTTAATGTATTGCACCTTTGCAAATGACATTTCAAACTACTCGGCATTTTAAACAGGCAAATATTGCGGTGTAAAATTGTATTTCTGATTAAAATTTTGTTAATTTATTGTTATATAATCAACTAAACTTTAAAAAAATGGAAGAGTATTTACCGTTAATCGTTCAATTGGTTACAGGTGCCCTAGGGGGTAACGTAGCTGGAAAATTGTTAAAGAACCTGTCATTAGGAACCGTTGGCAACACCATTGCTGGTTTAGTGGGTGGTGGCGTAGGAGGTCAGGTTTTAGGAATGTTGGGCTTAGGTGCTGGGGCTGCATCGGGTGTTGATACTACCGTAGCAGCAGATGCTGTAGCTGGTGGAATGGATATGTCAAGTATACTCGGTAGCGTTGCCGGTGGTGGTGTAGGTGGTGGTATTATCATGGCTGTAATAGGTGCTATTAAAAATGCCATGTCAAAATAATAATAACCAACTTTAAATTGAAGAGAGGCTCAGCAATGGGTCTCTTTTTTTGTCCCCACCCTAGCCCTCCCCAGAGGGGAGGGAATCCTGCTTTTTGATTTCTGGAAGGTAGTCAAATAGAAGTTTATTGTTTAGATCAGCATCTCCCTCCTCAGGAGGGATTAAGGGAGGACTTTTTAAGAAGAGCGAACTCTGCATTTTTTAAAGATTTTTCTGCTCAATACGAAATTTATCGTTCTAGGGTAGCATCTCCCTCCTTCGGAGGGACTAAGGGAGGACTTTTTCCGTATTTTTGAACAAAGCAATATCTATCAAATGAAATACAAACAAATTAGCAACCAACTCTTTATAAAAAACCGCAAAAAGTTCATGGATCGTATGAAGCCCAAGAGCATAGCCGTTTTTAATTCGAACGATATTTACCCGATTAGTGCCGATAGTACGATGCCTTTTGAACAGCATCGCGATATTTTTTATCTGAGTGGGGCTGATCAAGAAGAGACGATTTTGGTTTTGTTTCCTGATGCGATGAATAAAAAACACCGAGAAATACTTTTTGTTCGAGAGACCAACGAACATATCGCTGTTTGGGAGGGTGAAAAACTCACCAAAGCCAAAGCCAAAGAGGTTTCGGGTATAGAAACAATTTATTGGGTATCAGATTTCGACAAAATTTTCTTTGACTTGATGACCGAGTGTGATACCATTTATTTGAACACTAACGAACATTACCGTCAATCGGTAGAGACCCAAACCCGTGAAGATCGGTTTATTGCTGAGTGCAAGCTGAAATTTTCAGCGCATCAAGTTGCCAAGAGCAATCCTATTCTACAAGAAATTAGAGGCATAAAAGAACCTGAGGAAATCGAGCTGATGCAAAAGGCCTGTGATATCACTGAAAAAGGATTTCGGCGGCTATTGAGCTTTATAGAACCAGGTGTTTGGGAGTATGAGATCGAAGCGGAATTGCTACATGAATTTATTCG
>CAZEUV010000007.1:0-54931 GCA_964515285.1 uncultured Maribacter sp.
AATCTGGAGCGATTATCGGCCCGTGAATTTCGGTCAGACCGGTACGTGAATAATCAGGATAATTTATCATTTTAGCACTAAAACTTGTGCTATCGGGGCCGCCGGTTATTTGTAGTACATGATGATTTTTAAAATCTTTCATGCTACCATCGGCATTGAGCCACCCTCTACCATCACATAGAGCTGTATAAAGCACATCATCTTCGCCTATGGTCATACACCAATTATCACCGTTGTCACCCAATCTTGTGATATTAGCATTGAAATCAACTCCGACAGGGTGTTTTTTTGACTCTTGGCAACTTGCTATTAGCAATGCAAAAAGTAATATAATAAACACATTTTTATATCTGTAATTCATAATTATGAGGTTTTTATTTTTTTAAATTTTAGAGGTCAGTAGATAAGTAAGATGAATTACAATAATCTGATTATCAGTGATTTGTAGTTTTGTCCGTTCGAGCGCAGTCGAGAACTATACGCAATTCTAAAAAGGTCTCGACTGCGCTCGACCAGACAGTTAGCCACAAAACCAATGAAAAAAGTAAGTAGCTAACTACTGACCTCTAAAATTTTATTCTATTCCCAATTTTTTTTGAATTTCCTCTAACGAAATCCCTTTTGTTTCTGCCATTTTAAAGATTACCCATAAAAGCTGTAATACCATACATACGGCGTAAAAAGCAAAGGTATAGCCACCTGACACTTCAGCAATTAAAGGAAATGTCCATGAGATAATGGCAGCAGCAATCCAGTGTGTAGCCGTTCCGAGCGATTGTCCTCGGCCCCTAACCCTATTCGGAAATATTTCGCTTAAATAAACCCAAATAACAGCACCTTGACCAAAAGCATGTGATGCTACAAAAAGGAAAACACTTATCAATACGATCATACTTCCTGTCTCGCTAAAATTATTTCCATAGGTAAGAAAAGCCCATGCTATAGCGCTCAAACTAATGATATAACCAATGGATCCAATAATCATAATTTTTTTACGCCCCATTTTGTCTATTACCGCCATTGCGGCAATCGTAAAAACAAACAATACACCGCCTATTCCCATACTGTTTAATAAAGCGGCACTTTTACCAAATCCTGCCATATTGAATATTTCTGGCGCATAATACAGAACTGCATTAATACCCGATAGTTGATTAAATAATGCCAGCATTACAGCCAGCATTATAGGAATTCTGTATTTTTTAGTAAAAAACGGCTCTTTCAACGAGTGATGTTGTAAGTCCAACGATTTTTGAATTTCCTCTACTGCCTTTTCCACATTTCCCGAGTCGGTTCCGCACTTATCAAGAACGATCTTTGCTTCCTCTACATGGTTATTTGCAATTAACCATCGAGGACTGCGTGGGGTATAAAATAAGAATATGAAAAACAAAGCTGCTGGAATTGCTTCAACACCAAACATCCATCGCCATTCAATTACGCCTAGTTCCAGTCCGTTGATTATATAATTTGAAAAATAGGCCAACAGCATGCCCAGTACAATATTTAGTTGAGCTACAGCAACCAACCTGCCTCTTAATTTGGCTGGAGAAATTTCGGCTATATACATGGGTGATACAACCGAAGCCCCACCAACTCCAATACCGCCAATTAATCTAAAGAAAAGGAAGCTGTGCCAATCCCAGGCGAGACCTGAACCAATTGCAGAAACAAAATAAAATAGTGCGAGAATAAATAATACATGCCTCCTGCCATATTTATCACTTAACTTTCCAATGGCCAATGCCCCTATAATTGTTCCAATCAGTGCGCTGGCAACAGTAAAACCCAGTTCGAATTTTGATAATTCAAATTCTGTGGAAAGCCATGAAGTTGTTCCTGAAATAACGGCTGTGTCAAACCCGAACAATAAGCCGCCAAGTGCTGCTACTACGGCAGCAAAAAGTAATGTTTTTTTCATTTGTATTTGAATCAATTTCTATTTCAATAAAATCATCCCCCAATATGCCCAGCCTTGATGGGTTTTCTAAACAGGTCTTTACTTCTATAAAACCAATCGGTAGTATTATCGGCACTTCCTGCGGGAGGAATCAATCTTTTACGATATCGCTCATCAATGGGTGGCTTAGAAATCACTAGATTTAGAGGAACTGCAGAATTTTCATTTACTACCGCATATTCTTCATTTTCCGGATGAATATTGCTCCAACAATGTGCGCAGGGCTGAAAATCGGCACGAGCTACATAAAGTTTCTCTCCTTGATGAAGAACTACTGGTACTAAATTTTTGGTTTCACCTTCGAGCAATTCAGGGATAACAAAACTACTGGCCATTTGCTCGCCCCTGTTGCGGGCTTGTTTTAAATAATCTCTACTTATGTTCACAGGATGGTCAAAAGCCCGAGGGTCGATAAACGTACAGACGTTACTTTTTGTATGGTCGCTCATCATTGTAAAATCTTCAAACTTTGCGGGTACCATATCGATATACCCTTTTTCGTTCCATAAACTTTCAAAGGTTCTTTTTGGGTCTGAAACCATAACATAGGTCCATGCTTCGTTCCACGATTCATTTGGTGGAACAAAACCATTGATAACCGCTTTGGCATCTATTGTACCTGACGGAATATCATCTTGCCCTGAGAACACCCCTGGGTCATAGACGAAAACATTGTTATGCGAATGTCTCGGAAGAAATGGTGTTACCAGCCCCTTATTGCATACGGCGTCATTGACTCCAATGTAAATGGAAAGAATCGTCTCAGGAACTTGGGGAATTAAATGGGCAAGTTCCAATACCTCTATTCCTTCATTTTCACTTAGGTATTGAGGGTGTTTTTTTAGTAAAGAAAGTGAGTTTTCTAAAAACGAAAGGTAATCTTCATTCGATAATGAACTCGATCGGGGTATGGTCAAACTGTCTGTTCTTTTTTTGATTTCCATAGAAATGGCAGGTGTGTTTATTTTTGAACTGAAAATTTATAAATAATTATTTGTTCGTATTTTTCTCTTGGCTCAAGAACAATCGAGTTGAATTGAGGTTTGTTGATTGCATCAGGATAGCCTTGGGGTTCAAAACAAAATGCCCCATATTGGCTATACTTTTCTCCATTTTTTCCAGCTTTCCCTTCAAGAAAATTACCGGTATAAAAATGCATGCAGGGTTGGGTTGTGAAAACTTCCAATACCCTTCCATTTTTTAAATCAATTGCTTTTCCTGCATATTCGAGGGAGTCCTTTTTTGAATGGTTCAAAACATAGTTTAAATCGTAGCCCTTGAATTTTTTTTGTCCCATCCGATCCATTCTCGACCCTATAGCTTGCTGAGTTGTAAAATCTATGGGCAATCCTGTTACATTGGCAATTTCACCGGTTGGGATCAGGTCATCATCGGCTACGGTATATTTATCGGCATTGACATGAATTTCCTGCTCAAAAACAGTTCCATTTCCCGCTCCTTCAAGATTGAAATAGCTATGGTGCGTCATATTCACTATCGTGGTTTTGTCGGTAGTTGCCGTATATGTGATTTTCAATTCATTTTCATTGTTTAAAGAATAAGTGACCTGACAGCTAAGGTTTCCAGGGTATCCTTCTTCGCCATCCTTACTCAAATATTTTAAAACAACACCCACCTCATTTTTATTTTGAAATTCACTTCCTTTCCAAGCCACTTTGTTGAATGGTTTTACACCACCGTGCAAATGGTTTTTTCCAAAGTCGGGCAATGTGTTCGGAGCCAAATTATACGTATTTCCATCTAATTTAAAACTCGCCCCACCAGTTCTATTGGCGACTCTGCCAATGGTGGCTCCAAAATAGTATGGGTCATTCTCCCAGCCTTCAAGAGTATCGTAGCCCAAAGTGATATCATCAATAGTTCCATCTTTATCAGGGCATTTTACACTGGTCACGATTGCACCATATTCAATAATCTCTATTGCAACATTATTGTTTGTGATACGAAAAGAACGTATCTCTTCGCCACTTTTGGTGGTTCCGTAAACCGATGTAATTACATTCATGGTATTGCTTGTTGTGGTCACTTTATTCTTATCGGGTTGAATATCTTTTTTTTTAGCTCCTTCTTGGCACTGAAAGAGCATTGCCGACATAAAAACCAAGACTACCGTGTTTTTTACTTTTTCGAATACCGTTTTTATGTTAATCATCTAAAATTCAATAATTTACATCGTACCGTATAAGATATCTGAAACTTCATATAGGAAGATATAATGGTCATAATAAAATTCGTTTTAAAGATAAATAAATGAAGAACGAAATACAAAATTTATCGCGTAGAAGATTCGTGAAAAATATAGCCGTTGAACCGTTCTTTTTTAAACGCTTCGACTGGAAACAAATCCCCATGCTTCAAGAAAATCTCTCGAAACCCATTGATTCTGACGGATCAGCATTGCACCAAACCTTTCCGAGTGAGCAACATTGTGTTGCGGCTAAATAGGGTTTTTCGTATTTTTTGGTTTAGATGAGAAGAAAAATAAGTTCCACAGCACAAAGATAGTATACCTTGGTTTCATTTGTCACGGTATACTGAATCGATGTATTCGCAAGAGAAGTTCACTTCGTTTTTCTTTTTAAATATCCTCTAGAGAAATTCCTTTTGTTTTTAAGCTCTTATAAGAATTACTTACTAGGCGGGTCCTTATCAATGTCTTCCGCAGAAAACCCTTTGTTTGAATTGTCAGCTTTAGGTTCTTCCAATTCTAAAGTTTCCTTTATTTCAGAATCGGTTGTTTTAGCTTGTACAGCATCCTCCGCCTCATTTCTTTCCAATACTTCCTCATCGATTTCATCGAGCAGTGTTCCCATTTTTTGTTTGTCCTTTATCATGGCCCAGGTCATAACAAGGCTAGTCGTTATGATTATAAAAAGAAGAATGCCCGATTCAAAACCTACTATCTCGGCCTGTTTGGGTATGGCGTAAAAAAGTAAAACAGTAATCAACCCCCTTGGGGCAATGAACAGTTGTGGCAGCATATCCTTTCCAACGAAAACACGCAAAATCAACCAACGAATGGCGTAAATAGAGATGATGATCAGGATGCTGACAAGAGCTACATTAAGGCTTAATAAAGATGACAGAACGATTGTGATTCCGAAAATCACAAAAAAGAAAGTACGCACTACGAAAGCCGTTTCTAAAGTGATGATATGTAATTCGTGATAGATTTGATTTATTTTTTCGTTTTCCAAAAAAATGGCCGTTTTACCTGGAAAAAACAGTTTGATGTTCTTTATGATAAGCCCAAAAACCAATATGATGATCAGTGAAGAAAGATGCATTTTCTTGCCGATCGCATAGAGTAAAAGCAGCACGGCAATCAAAAGAAAGAGTTTCGCCTGAGTCTTTATACGTTGAAAAACTAGTATGATGGCATAACTGGCCACAACAGCTATTATTATGGTGAGCAATAAATTGCTTGCAAAGCCTACTGCTCCTCCATTTTCAGATGGGTTGAGTTCCCCTGCCAAAAAGTAGAACATCATGATGCCGAAGATGTCAGAGAAGGTGCTTTCATATATGTGAAATTCCCTTTTCGCACTTGCAAGTCCGCCAACACTGGGTATGATAATAGCGCTAGAGAGAATAGACAATGGCGTAGCGTATAACCAAGCTGACTGCATAGTCATACCATCGATAAATTGATATAAAATCAAAGCTGCGACCCAAGCAGAACCTACTAGGCCGATCAAGGCAATCGCCATTGATTTTATAATAGGCACCAATTTTTCCCTTTTCAACTCAAGTTCCAAAGCAGCTTCGAGTACGATCATTATCAAACCTACGGTTCCTAAAATTTCAAGAGATCCCTCAAAATCAGGAATGCTGGGAACAAAAAAGCCAAGTGCTAGTTTTATAAGAACACCCAATACAATGAGCATAAGAACAGAAGGAATGCTCGTTTTTTTCGAGATGCCGTTGAACCAAAAGGATAGTACTACGATGAGAGAAGCCCCGATTATTAGGTTGTATGAAGATAAGATTTCCATGAGGTTAGGCGGTTAAGGTTATGGTACAATAACTCTTGTATAATAAAAATAGTACTTAAAACTTGATTTTAAGGTGCGTATTCAAATTATTAATTAATAGCATAGCCTAACTTTAATTTACCGTTCTGTACTATTGCAAAACGTAAAAATAAATGTATATTTGCACCACTGAACGGATATCAAAGTATTCATGAGGGGGCCATTATAGTCCTCTTTTTTATTTCTAAAGGTTATGTTGAAGCAAAAGGTCGAAACACTTTTAAGTGATGCTCTAGCAGAAGAAAGTTCTTTGTTTTTAATTGATTTTACGATTACGTTCGATAATAAGATCAATGTCGTTATTGATGGAGATCATGGGGTAACGGTCAAAGACTGTATAAAAATAAGTAGGGCAATAGAGCATAATCTCGATAGGGAGGAAGAGGATTTTTCTCTAGAGGTCGCATCGGCAGGAGCCGCAACACCTTTGGTGTTGCCAAGGCAGTATGAAAAGAATATAGGAAGAAAACTTGAAGTCAAAACCAATAGTGAGATTTTTGAAGGAAACCTTACGGCAACAACAGAAGATGGCATCGTTTTGGAATGGAAAGCACGGGAACCCAAACCCATAGGAAAAGGGAAGGTCACGGTTCAGAAAAAAAAGGAAATCGATTTTTCTGACATAAAGGAAGCAAAGGTTATTTTAAAATTTTAATAGTAGAAGAATGGAAAATATTGCGTTGATTGAATCTTTCTCAGAGTTCAAAGATGATAAATTCATTGACCGAGTAACATTGATGGCGATTTTGGAAGACGTATTTAGAAGTGCCCTCAAGAAGAAATTTGGATCTGATGATAATTTCGATATTATTATCAACCCTGATAAGGGAGATTTGGAGATATGGAGAAACAGGGTCGTTGTTGAAGATGGTGAAGTAGAAGAGCCCAATGAAGAAATTTCACTTTCAGATGCACAAAAAATAGAACCTGATTTTGAAGTGGGTGAAGACGTTTCAGAAGAGGTGAAATTGATGGATCTCGGCAGAAGGGCGATTTTAGCACTTCGTCAAAATTTGATTTCAAAAATTCACGAGCACGATAACACGACTATTTACAAACAGTTTAAAGATCTAGAAGGTGAGATTTACACTGCTGAAGTTCATCATATACGCCATAAGGCCATTATATTATTAGATGATGACGGGCATGAAATCATACTTCCGAAAGATAGGCAGATACCGTCTGACTTCTTTAGAAAAGGGGATAATGTACGCGGAATAATAGAAAGCGTTGAATTGAAAGGCAACAAACCTTCGATTATCATGTCAAGAAGCTCTCCGAAATTTTTAGAACAGTTGTTCTTTCAAGAAATACCCGAGGTTTTTGATGGCCTTATCAGTGTTAAAAAAGTAGTGCGTATACCTGGTGAAAAGGCAAAAGTGGCCGTAGATTCATATGACGACCGTATAGATCCAGTAGGTGCCTGTGTAGGTATGAAAGGATCACGTATTCACGGTATTGTACGTGAACTGGGCAATGAGAATATAGATGTGATCAATTGGACCTCCAATCCGCAGTTGTTGGTTACAAGGGCCTTGAGTCCTGCAAGGGTTTCGTCAGTGAAGTTGAACGATGAGAATATGACGGCGCAGGTATACCTAAAGCCCGAAGAGGTTTCGAAGGCAATTGGTAGAGGAGGGCATAATATCAGATTGGCAGGTAAATTGACCGGGTATGAGATCGATGTATTTCGTGAAGGAGTTGAAGAAGATGTAGAGCTTGCCGAGTTTTCAGATGAAATCGATGGTTGGATCATTGATGAACTCAAAAAAATAGGTATGGATACTGCTAGAAGTGTATTAGAGCAAGATGTGGCCGAGCTAGTAAAAAGAACGGATCTTGAAGAAGAGACAATTTTGGAAGTTGTACGTATACTAAAAGCAGAATTGGAAGAATAGCTATATATTAGCAGCGGTTTAGAGTGATTTAAAAGAATAGGAATCAGTATTTATGGCAGACAATGCAACAATAAGGCTTAATAAAGTTCTGAGAGAGCTCAATATTTCTTTGGATAGGGTGGTTGAATACCTATCCTCAAAGGGGTATGAAATAGAAGCTCGCCCCACTACCAAGATTTCCGAAGAGATACATCAGGTGTTGTTAGATGAGTTTCAGACCGACATGAGCAAAAAAGTCGCATCTAAAGAAGTCGGTGAGGAAAAACGAAAAGAGAAGGAGGCCATACGCGTTCGGTTAGAAGAAGAGCAAGAAGAAAGAAGACTGGTAAGAGAAAAGAGAACTGCCGCTTCTGAACAGATTATTAAGGCAAAAGCTGAGCTCAGTGGGCCAAAGACCGTTGGTAAGATCGATCTAAATCCGAAGAAGAAAGAAGAAAAGGTTGAAACGGTCCAACCTGAAAAAGTAACACCCAAGAAGAAAGAAGCTGCAGAACCCAAAAAAGAGGAAATAGAGGAGAAAGCTCTTGAAAATGAAAAATTGGCCACACAGTACAAAAAGCTTTCAGGGCCAAAAATAATGGGAGATAAAATAGACCTCTCAAAGTTTCAAAAACCTAAGAAAAAGAAAGAAGAGCCCAAAACGGCCAAAACGGCCAAAGCCACCGATAGTGGCGATAGAAAGAAAAGAAGAAGGCGAATTGTAAGTAATAATCAGGGTACTCAATTTAAAAAGGGAGGTGGGGCATCAGGTAGAAAAGGAGGTCAACGATTTGTAAACAAGGTCGAGCCATCAGAAGAAGATGTACAAAAACAGGTGCGTGAGACCTTAGAGAAACTACAAGGAAAAGCCAAAAAAGGGAAAGGAGCCAAGTACCGTAGAGATAAAAGAGATCAACATCGCCAACAGACCGAGGCGGATCTTGAACAGCAAGAATTAGAAAGTAAGATCCTGAAAGTTACTGAGTTTGTAACGGCAAACGAAGTAGCTACAATGATGGATGTTTCTACTACCGAAATCATCTCGGCTTGTATGTCGCTTGGTATCATGGTGACCATGAACCAACGATTAGATGCCGAAACCTTATCGATAGTTGCTGATGAGTTCGGTTATGAAGTCGAATTCGTTACTGCTGAAATAGAGGAAAGTATTATAGAGGAAGAGGATGCTCCTGAAGATTTGAGGCCAAGGGCGCCTATTGTTACTGTAATGGGCCATGTTGACCATGGTAAAACCTCTCTTTTAGATTATATAAGAAAAGAAAATGTCATCGCTGGTGAAAGTGGGGGCATTACCCAGCATATTGGGGCTTATGGCGTCACTTTGGAAGATGGTCAGCATATTTCTTTTCTAGACACCCCTGGTCACGAAGCCTTTACGGCAATGCGTGCACGTGGTGCTCAGGTAACTGATATTGCTATTATTGTTGTTGCTGCTGATGACGAGATTATGCCACAGGCAAAAGAGGCGATTAGCCATGCTCAGGCGGCAGGTGTGCCTATTGTATTTGCTATAAATAAGATAGATTTGCCCAATGCAAATCCTGATAAGGTAAAAGAAGGGCTGTCACAAATGAATTTGTTGGTTGAAGATTGGGGCGGTAAGATTCAGTCTCATGATATTTCGGCAAAGACAGGTGATGGTGTCAATGAGCTTTTAGAAAAAGTATTGCTCGAAGCTGAATTGTTAGAGTTAAAGGCCAACCCTGATAAATTGGCATCGGGTACGGTAATCGAGGCGTTTTTGGACAAGGGAAAAGGATATATGTCTACAATTTTGGTTCAAGCCGGCACCCTTAAAATAGGTGATTATGTATTGGCAGGTACATGTAGCGGTAAGATCAAGGCTATGCAAGATGAACGTGGCAATTCTGTTGTCGAAGTAGGGCCTTCGAGCCCCATATCAATTCTAGGGTTAGACGGTGCCCCGCAGGCGGGTGATAGATTCAATGTATTCGAAGACGAGCGCGAAGCCAAGCAGATCGCGACTAGAAGATCGCAATTACAACGCGAACAATCAGTAAGAACACAACGCCATATTACATTAGATGAAATAGGAAGAAGAATTGCCTTGGGTGATTTCAAAGAGTTGAACGTTATTCTAAAAGGAGATGTTGATGGGTCTGTTGAAGCTTTGACCGATTCTTTTCAAAAACTATCGACTGAAGAGATACAGGTGAATATTATTTATAAGGCCGTAGGGCCGATTACAGAGTCTGACGTGTTGTTGGCCTCTGCCTCTGATGCGATAATCATAGGGTTCAATGTTAGACCAATGGGCAATGCGAGATCCTTGGCTGACAAAGAGGAAATAGATATTAGAATGTACTCGATTATTTATGATGCCATAAATGATCTTAGAGATGCGATGGAGGGTATGTTGTCGCCTGAAATCAAAGAAGAGATAACGGGTACTGCCGAAATACGCGAAACCTTTAAAATTTCTAAAATCGGTACCATTGCCGGGTGTATGGTCACTATAGGCAAGATTTTTAGAAACTCTAATATAAGATTGATCCGTGATGGGGTTGTGATATATACTGGAAGCTTGACTTCATTGAAGCGTTTTAAAGATGACGCGAAAGAGGTTGCCAAAGGGTACGATTGTGGTCTACAGATCAAGAACTACAATGACATAAAAGAAGGAGATATTGTAGAGGCCTACGAAGAGGTGGCAATCAAGAAGAAACTAAAGTCAAAGTAGTATTGAAAATTGAAACATAAAAAAATCGACCTATTTGGTCGATTTTTTTGGTTTTAATAACATCGCATTCGGGTATTTTTTCCGAACCTCCATAAATTTACGTTCTGCCTCGAGTTTGGTCTTGAACCTTCCGAGCCGCACTCGGTAGGTGGGTGAATCAAAATCTATTTTTGAGTACATATTTGGAAAATCCTGTTCTACATTTGATTTTATTTTTTGGGCCTTGGCGTGCGAACCGAAACCAACCTGAATTCTGTAATAATTATTGCTTGGGTTCGATGATTTGTAAATAGCTAACAGGTCTACTATTTTCTTGTCCTGTTCAATATGTATATCACCCTTTTGCGCATTAGCATAAAAAACCGAAAATAAGAATACCAATAAAAAAGAAAGTGTTTTCATAGAGGTTGCAGAATTTAAATTAAAAGTTCAGTTCACAAAAGTAATTTTTAAAGTCCGAACAAAAAAACCATTTTTTATTTAGAACAACTATAAATTGTAAATTATAAATACGTTAAGATTTTCCAAATAAAAGTCTATGTTGTATTTTCGCAAGCGATTTAGGTAACGTATAGAAAAGGCTTGTTCCTTTAGGTGTATTAATAATCGTGCCAAGATTTAGATTGAAATATTCGACAAATATGGAAAAGGTTACAAACCGCAATCAAATTTCTAGAGTTCTAGGTATAAGTCTGATAATTTTCTTATTTTTTTCCGTATCTCTTTTCTCACAAGATGAAGTTGTTACTGATGAGGCCGAAGCTGCGGTTGAGGTGGTGACAGAAGCATCTGGGGATGGTGATGTCACAAAAGGAAAATCACTTTTTAATCAAAATTGTGCGGCTTGCCATTCGTTGACACGAAAAATGACGGGTCCTGCCTTGGCAAATGTAGAATCACGTCTATTAGAAGACGAAGGGTTGGATCGTGAGTGGCTTAATGCCTGGATAAAAAACGGCCCTGGAATGATAAAGTCTGGGGATGCCTATGCAAATAAGGTGTACGAAGAATACGGCCAAGCCGCGATGACTCCTTTCCCTACCTTGTCCGATACCGATATCGATGATATTTTGGCGTATACGGCAGCTGAGCCACCAGCGGCCAAAGTCGCTCAGACGGGTGTAGTTGCCGATGGGGCAAAGGCCAATGATTCAATCATGTCTAATGAAACAATACTAGGCGCCTTGGCCTTAGTGTTTGGTCTTTTGGTGATGATGTTGTTCTTGGTCAACAAAACATTGCGAAGAATAGCCGATGCCAACGGTGTTTCTTTCGAAAAAGCGAATACCGAGAAAAGAATGCCAATATGGAAAGCCTTTGCCAAAAACCAGTTCTTGGTTTTGGTGACCGCTATCTTTCTAATATTGGGTAGTATGTATTTTGCTTATGGGTGGATGATGCAATTGGGGGTAGATCAAGGGTACGAGCCCATTCAGCCCATACATTATTCCCATAAGGTACATGCTGGTGACAATAAGATCGAGTGTAAATATTGTCATTCTTCGGCAAGGGTCTCAAAGACTTCGGGTATTCCTTCGTTGAATGTCTGTATGAATTGCCATAAATCTATTTTCGAATATAAGGGCAATGCCGAAGGGCCATCTCAAGAAGACATAGACAATGGGTATACCAATGAGTTTTATACCAATGAAATAAAAAAGCTCTATGCAGCCGTGGGTTGGGATGAAGAAAATCAAGAGTATACAGGAGAAAGTAAACCCGTTGAGTGGGTACGTGTGCACAACCTGCCTGATTTGGTGTATTTTAATCACTCGCAGCACGTTACAGTGGCGGGTGTTGAGTGTCAGACATGTCATGGTCCCGTTGAGGAAATGGAGATCATGTCGCAATTTTCACCATTGACCATGGGGTGGTGTCTAGAGTGCCATAAAGAGACCAAGGTGAAAGTAGAGGGTAATGAATATTATGCGAAAATTCATGAAGAGCTTTCTAAGAAATATGGAGTAGAAAATCTGACTGCTGCCCAAATGGGTGGGTTGGAATGTGGTAAGTGTCACTATTAATAATCTTAAAATAGTTAATTACAGATAAATCGTATGGCATCAAACAAAAAATATTGGAAAAACGAAGCGGAGTTAGATCCAAACGATTCCATTGTTGAGACGCTAAGACAGAATGAGTTTGCACAAGAGATTCCTGTTGACGAATTTCTAGGCGACAAGCAGAATTTGTCTGAAACGAGCACAAATAGAAGAGATTTTCTAA
The DNA here is from genome assembly GCA_964515285.1 of uncultured Maribacter sp. Taxonomy (GTDB): domain Bacteria; phylum Bacteroidota; class Bacteroidia; order Flavobacteriales; family Flavobacteriaceae; genus Maribacter_C. Next base: position 12,841 of record CAZEUV010000007.1, read on the forward strand.
AATATGTTGGTTTTAGTACAGTGGCAGTTTCTTTGGCCGCCTGTGAAGGTCCTGTTCGTAAGACAATACCGTATGTTGTTCAGCCAGAAAATATTATTCCAGGGATAGCAAATTATTATGCGACGACCATTGCCAATGGTTTTGATTTTGCAAGCATTTTGGTAAAGACAAGAGAAGGTAGACCTATCAAGATCGAAAATAATTCTGATGCCAAAGTGAACGGAAGTGCGAATGCACGTGTTCATGCATCGGTATTGTCATTGTATGATAGTACAAGGCTGCAAGGCCCTTTAAAAAGTGGAGAACCTATTGAGTGGAGTGTATTGGATGCTGAAGTAAAAGCTAAATTGAACAGTTTGAAAGCATCGGGCAAGCAAATTGTTTTGTTGACCCAAACCTACGCGAGTCCTTCTACCACAAAGTTAATAGGAGCGTTCAAAGAAATGTACGGCAATGTAGAACACGTTGTCTATGATGCTATTTCAGAAGATGCGGCCCTATCTGCTTTTGCGGCAAGATATGGTAAGCGGGCATTGGCGGATTATGATTTTGAAAAAGCTGATGTGATTGTTTCCTTTGGAGCTGATTTTCTTTCAGATTGGCAAGGTGGCGGATATGAAAGTGGGTATGCTAAAGGACGTATTCCCAAGAACGGAAAAATGTCGAAACATGTACAGTTTGAGGCCAACATGTCATTGACTGGTGCCAATGCCGACACCCGTGTACCTTTGACGCCAATGCAGCAAAAAATTGCACTTGCTCAGTTATACGCAAAATTAAACGGTACTTCGATAAGTGGTGAAATTCCTGAATATGCCCAGAGGGCAATTGAGAGTGTTGTTGCTGAAATCAGCAAAAATAAAGGGGCGACCGTTGTCGTAACCGGTTTAGAAGATGAAAACGCCCAAGCAGTAGTGCTGGCCATCAATGAAATGTTGGGCAGTACGGCTTTTGACTCAAAATCTCCTAAAAATATCCGTCAGGGCAATATAAAAAATGTCAACGCATTGATCTCAAATATGAAAGCAGGTCGAGTGGGTGCTTTGATTATAGATGGTGTAAATCCCATGTATACCTTGCCTAATGCGGCCGATTTTTCCGAAGGAATAAAAAAGGTGGATCTTTCTGTGTCTTTCTCGACCAATTGGAACGAGACCACGGAAATCACGAATTATACAGCAGCTGCGAACCATTATTTAGAATCATGGGGTGATGCTGAAATAAAGAAAGGGCACTTTAGCCTTATGCAACCAACGATAAATGAGTTGTTCGATACCCGCCAATTGCAAGCTTCTTTGTTGTTTTGGATGGGTAGCGATAAAAATTATTACGATTATATAAAGGAAAACTGGAGTACGGGTATTTTAGGGGAAAGTGGTTGGAACCAAGCCCTGCACGATGGTGTTTTTGTTGCATCTGATATGTCATTGGTCTCAGGCGTTGTTCAGGCCGAAAGTGTTGGTGATCCAATAATCGTACCTTCAAATGAAGATAAAGAGGAAATAGATCAGGTTGTCGAAAGTGAATCCACTTCGGGTACGGCTATGATATCCATTACCTCTGCTGTACGTAATTTGTCAAATGCCACTAGTGGTGGTGAAATGGAGCTTACCTTGTATTCAAAAGTAGGAATGGGAGACGGTCAGCAGGCCGGAAACCCGTGGTTACAAGAATTTCCAGATCCAATATCAAGGGTATCTTGGGATAATTACCTCACGGTTTCCAAAGTAGATGCTGAAAAATTAGGATTCATAAATGAGAATGTGGCCAATGGCGCGTTAGATGGCAGCTATGCCAAATTAACGGTAAACGGTGTGTCTATTGATAAAGTACCTGTTTTGATACAGCCTGGTCAAGCACCTGGTTCTATTGGCTTGTCTTTGGGTTATGGAAGACAGGTGGGCATGAAATCTGAAATGATAACAGGGGTGAATGCATACCCGTTATACCAAGGGTTCAATACAGTGCAGTCGGCCACCTTGGAAAAATCGTCGGGCACCCATGAATATGCCTGTGTACAGTTACAGAATACATTGATGGGTAGGGGTGATATAATTAAAGAGACCACCTTAGAGGTTTTCAACACAAAAGACCATGCGGAATGGAACATTGTTCCTCAGGTTTCTTTAAATCATCAAGAAGTGCCTGCGACCTCGGTTGATTTGTGGGATAGTTTTGATAGCTCTATCGGTCATCATTTCAACCTGTCTATTGATCTGAACGCCTGTACGGGTTGTGGAGCGTGTGTAATTGCCTGTCATGCAGAGAACAACGTTCCTGTTGTTGGTAAAGAAGAAATTAGAAAGTCAAGGGATATGCATTGGTTGCGTATCGATAGGTATTATTCTTCAGAGGGTACCTTTGAGGAAGATACTACTAAAAAAGAGGAATTTGATGGTCTTTGGGGTGAGAAAGGTTCATTGGGCGGCTTTAGTGAGTTAGAAGATCCGTCGGCCAACCCTCAAGTGATCTTTCAGCCTGTGATGTGCCAGCATTGTAATCACGCACCTTGTGAAACGGTTTGTCCGGTAGCGGCAACTTCGCACGGTCGTCAGGGTCAAAATCATATGGCGTACAACCGTTGTATAGGTACAAGGTATTGCGCCAACAACTGCCCGTATAAAGTGCGTAGGTTTAACTGGTTCTTGTACAACAACAACGAAGAATTCGATTATTATATGAACAATGACCTTGGCAAAATGGTGATTAACCCTGATGTTACCGTACGATCAAGGGGTGTAATGGAGAAATGTTCTTTCTGTATACAATCGACCCAAGCGATTATATTAAATGCAAAACGAGAAGGAAGGGTAGTGGCCAAGGGCGAGTTCAATGATGCTGTTGCTTGTTCTGCAGCGTGTAGCTCAGGTGCAATGATATTTGGCGATGTCAATGAAGAGGGAAGCATAATTGCCGATTTAGTAAAAGATGATCGGGCATACCACTTGTTAGAGGCTGTAGGAACAAAACCAAATGTGGTATATCAAGTAAAAGTCAGGAATACCAACGAAGCTTAAATTATAATAAGGAACATAATATATTAATAAACTATGGCGTCGCATTACGAAGCACCTATACGAAAACCCTTAGTGATTGGAGACAAAGGCTACCATGATGTAACGGTAGATATTGCCGCTCCTGTCGAGGGTAGAGCCAGTAAGGAATGGTGGATAGTTTTTTCCATTGCCCTAGCAGCATTTCTTTGGGGTATTGGTTGTATTGTCTATACAATATCCACTGGGATCGGTACATGGGGATTGAACAAAACCGTTGGCTGGGCTTGGGATATTACCAACTTTGTTTGGTGGGTAGGTATTGGCCATGCCGGTACATTGATTTCTGCCGTACTGTTATTGTTCAGACAAAAATGGAGAATGGCCATCAACCGTTCTGCCGAGGCGATGACCATATTTTCGGTAATTCAAGCGGGCTTGTTTCCCATTATACACATGGGTCGCCCTTGGTTGGCGTATTGGACGCTTCCTATTCCCAACCAATTCGGTTCGTTATGGGTGAATTTCAACTCGCCCTTGCTTTGGGATGTGTTTGCTATATCGACATACCTATCGGTCTCACTGGTTTTCTGGTGGACAGGTTTGCTTCCTGATTTTGCGATGATCCGAGACAGGGCAGTACTTCCCTTCCAAAAGAAAATATACAGTTTATTGAGTTTCGGATGGAGCGGTAGAGCAAAAGATTGGCAACGTTTTGAAGAAGTATCATTGGTCTTGGCAGGTTTGGCCACACCACTTGTACTCTCGGTACACACCATTGTATCGTTTGATTTTGCCACGGCGGTTATTCCCGGATGGCATACCACCATATTTCCGCCCTACTTTGTTGCAGGTGCGATTTTCTCAGGGTTTGCCATGGTAAACACACTGTTGATCATCATGCGTAAAGTGAGTAAATTAGAAGATTACATTACCGTTCAGCATATCGAGTTGATGAACATTGTAATTATGTTAACGGGTTCGATTGTTGGTTGTGCCTATATAACAGAATTATTTATGGCTTGGTATTCAGGCGTAGAGTATGAACAATACGCCTTTTTGAACAGGGCTACAGGACCTTATGCATGGGCATACTGGTCAATGATGACCTGTAACGTGTTTTCACCTCAGTTAATGTGGTTCAAGAAGTTGCGTACCAGTATTATGTTCTCGTTCTTTATTTCAGTTGTAGTGAACATAGGTATGTGGTTTGAGCGGTTTGTGATTATCACGACCTCATTGCACCGTGATTACCTTCCCTCGTCATGGACGATGTTTTCGCCAACTTTTGTCGATATCGGAACTTTCATCGGTACGATAGGGTTCTTCTTTGTATTGTTCCTATTGTATGCGAGAACCTTTCCTGTAATTGCACAGGCAGAGGTGAAAACGATTTTGAAGGCATCGGGATCACGCTTTAAGAAATTAAGGGAAGCTGGTCAGCCATTATATCAAATTGGCGATACCCCAGTTTCTGTGAATACAATTAAAACAGAGAAGGTTGTTGAAGATGTCAAGAAAATGGTTTCCGAAGAACCAGAAAAAAAAGATGTTTTTAGTTTGTTGGATTCTATAGGAACCTTTGACGCATCAAAAGATACCGCAGATGATTTGAAAAAGGTCAAGGGCATTGGGCCAAAAATGGAAAAAACCCTGAACCAAATCGGTATTTTCACTTTTGCACAGGTGAGTAGAATGACCGAAAAAGAATACGATTTGTTAGATTCTATTACCGAAGCCTTCCCCGGTAGGGCACAACGTGATGATTGGGCAGGTCAAGCAAAAATTTTAAATAACAATACATAGATATGGCATCTAAAGTTATACACGCTTATTACGACGACGACGATATATTGATGCTTGCTGTCAAGAAAGTAAAAACTGCTAAAATTCATATAGAAGAGGTGTTTTGTCCTTTTCCCGTTCATGGTTTAGACAAGGCAATGGGGTTGGCGCCTACAAGAATAGCAATTACTTCTTTTATTTATGGTTGTATAGGTTTGGTGTTCTCTGTTTGGATGATGAACTATATCATGATAGAAGACTGGCCACAAAATATTGGCGGTAAGCCAAGTTTTAGCTATATCGAGAACATGCCTGCCTTTGTGCCGATCATGTTTGAGTTGACCGTGTTTTTTGCAGCCCACTTAATGGTAATCACATTTTACCTAAGAAGTAGGTTGTGGCCATTTAAGAAAGCTGAAAACCCTGATCTACGAACAACCGATGATCATTTTTTAATGGAAATCGAAATACATGATAACGAAGATGCGCTGAGAAATTTGTTAGCCGATACTGGTGCCGTAGAGATTAATATATCAGAAAAAAACAGTCATTGAATATGAACAGTTTTAGCAAAATAGTACTTGGTTTGGTTTTTGTAATTGCTCTTGTTTCTTGTCAAAACAAGCGTGAACCAAATTATCAATACATGCCCAATATGTACGAGGCAATAGGCTATAAGACCTATAGTGAGGTTGGTTTTCTTCCTAACGGGATGGAAGCTCAAACCCCACCACAGAATACCATACCTAGAGGCTTTATACCCTACGCTTATGAAAATACGCTAGAAGGTAAAGAATTGGCACGTTTAATGGCCAGTCCGTTAGATTCTATGCAACTAGAAAAAAACCTAGCTGTTGGTAAAGAAATGTACACGATCTATTGTGCCGTTTGTCACGGTAATGCGGGTAAAGGTCAGGGTACATTGGTGAAAAGAGAAAAGATTTTAGGTGTGCCTAGCTATGCCGATGCAGCGCGAAATGTTACTGCGGGCACTAGCTTTCATACCGTTCAATACGGATTGAATTCTATGGGCTCATATGCCTCGCAAATGAATACCAAAGAAATGTGGCAGGTTTCAGAATATGTCATGAAATTGAAACAAGACTTAATAAAATAATACATAGAATACTGATATGTACACGATTTCGAACAGGTTGAAAATGGGCTCCATCATTTTGATGGTTATTGGGCTTTTGGGTATCGGATATGGTTTTATGACCGCTCCTGGTACAGTTGAGGAGGCTAAAGAAATGGTGGCAAGTCACGGTGACGGTCACGGAGATTCACATGCTACTGAAGCTGATCGCCTTGCTACCCAAGAACATGGTGCGGTGGCCGATGCACAGCATGAAGAAGCACATGATAGCTCGCATGATGAGCATGTATTGCATCAATTACAGAACAAACCTTGGGCCGCGCTCTATGTGGCCGCATTTTTCTTTTTTATGATCGCATTGGGTGTTTTGGCCTTTTATGCAATACAGCGCGCGGCACAAGCAGGATGGTCGCCATTATTGTTTAGGGTAATGGAAGGGATAACCTCGTATATAGTACCTGGCGGAATAATCGTTTTCGTCATATTGGTGTTATCGGTATTACACATGAACCATTTGTTTGTTTGGATGGATCCTGATGTAGTAGCGCATGATAAACTGTTGCAGGCCAAGTCAGGGTATTTGAACCCTACCTTCTTTTTGATACGTGCCGCTGTCTTTTTAGGAGGATGGATTTTGTACCGTGAATACTCAAGAAAATTATCATTGGCACAAGATGATTCCGATGATAATGCTAATTTTAAATTGAACTTTAGGATCTCTGCCGCCTTCTTGGTATTCTATCTGATTTCAGAATCGATAATGTCTTGGGATTGGATTATGAGCGTTGACCCACATTGGTTCAGTACTTTGTTCGGGTGGTATGTTTTTGCAAGTATGTTCGTATCGGGCATAACGGTAATTGCCATGGTGACCATTTACCTGAAATCAAAAGGATATTTAGAAGATGTAAACGATAGCCATATTCACGATTTGGCCAAGTTCATGTTCGGGATGAGTATTTTTTGGACTTATCTATGGTTTTCACAGTTTATGTTGATCTGGTATGCAAATATACCTGAAGAGGTTACCTATTATATTACAAGGATCGAAGATTATAATCTACCGTTTTTTGGTATGGTGGCCATGAATTTTCTGTTTCCGGTATTGCTCTTGATGAACAGTGACTATAAAAGGATCAATTGGTTCGTAATCATGACCGGTATAGTTATTCTAGCTGGGCACTATATGGATATTTTTAATATGATCATGCCGTCGACGGTCGGTGATCAATGGTATATTGGTATTCCTGAAATAGGTGCTATATTGTTTTTTGCGGGCTTGTTTATTTTTTGGGTGTTCAGGGCATTGGGTTCGGCACCGTTGCAGCCCAAACGAAACCCGTTCATTGAAGAGAGCAGGCATTTTCATTATTAGTAAGTTTAAAGTATAACATAAATCATACGATGACTACAGTATTAACTTTAGCTGTTTTAGCACTAGTGGCAATTGCAATTTGGCAAATGACCAAGATATTTGAATTATCTCAAATCAAAACAGAAAATTCACAGATTGCCAACGATGATGATAACAAGTACAATGGTTATCTAATGTTCGCTTTTATGCTTTTCACCTACGGTATAACTATTTTCAGCTTTTGGAAATACACTAAGTTTCTATTGCCCGAAGCGGCATCTGAACACGGTGCCAATTATGATTATTTGATGTTGATATCGTTTGTTATCATTTTTATCGTACAGTTTATCACCCAGGCGCTATTACATTATTTCGCATATAAATACAGAGGTAAAAAAGGTAAAAAAGCCCTTTTTTATGCTGATAATAATCGACTTGAGTTTATTTGGACGATTATTCCGGTTATTGTTTTGGCCGGATTGATTATTTGGGGCCTGTATTCATGGACGGATATTATGAACGTTGACGAAGATGACGACCCATTGATCGTAGAGCTCTATGCCCAGCAGTTTAACTGGACCGCTAGATATGGTGGAGCTGATAATGTTTTGGGAAACGCCAATGTTCGAATGATCGATATCGATAGGGCCAATGTTTTAGGATTGGATGAATCTGATCTTAATGCCAATGATGATATCATCGTCAAAGAACTTCACCTACCAGTTGGTAGAATGGTCAATTTTAAAATACGCTCGCAAGATGTTTTGCATTCGGCCTATATGCCTCACTTTAGGGCGCAAATGAATTGTGTGCCGGGTATGATCACTGAATTTTCGTTTACCCCGATAACCACTACGGCCGATATGAGGCAAAATCCTGATGTGGTGGCTAAGGTAGAGCGAACCAATAAGATCAGAGCTGAAAAGGCCGCAAACGGAGCTGAAAATTCAGATCCTTGGGAATTCGATTATATTCTACTCTGCAATAAGATATGTGGTAAATCACATTACAATATGCAAATGAAGATCATTGTGGAAACGCAAGAAGAATATGATGCTTGGTTGAAAACCCAACAAACTTTCGGCCAGACCATGGCATCGGCACAGTAATTAGAAAATAATAAAGAACTAATAAACCAAAGAATTCGATTATGTCAACAACGGCGCATGCACAGGTAGATGATCACGCTCACGATGATCACGGACATCATCATAAAGAAACTTTCGTAACAAAGTATATATTTAGCCAAGATCATAAAATGATCTCTAAGCAATATCTGATTACCGGTTTGATAATGGGTACAATTGGTATCGCAATGTCATTATTGTTTAGAATGCAATTGGCTTGGCCAGGTGAGTCCTTTCCGATTTTTGAGGCCTTATTGGGCAAATGGGCACCAGATGGGGTGATGGATGCTGATGTATATCTGGCGCTGATTACGATACATGGTACCATAATGGTCTTCTTTGTGTTAACTGCAGGGCTTAGTGGTACGTTTAGTAATTTGCTGATTCCGTTACAGATCGGGGCAAGAGATATGGCCTCTGGATTCTTGAACATGTTAGCATATTGGATGTTCTTCTTGTCTAGTGTGATTATGTTGTCATCACTTTTTGTCGAAGCGGGGCCTGCCGCAGCTGGCTGGACGATTTACCCTCCGCTTAGTGCACTGCCTATGGCACAGCCCGGTTCGGGCATGGGTATGACCCTATGGCTTGTGTCCATGGCAATATTCATTGCATCCTCTCTGTTAGGGTCGCTAAACTATATCGTAACGATAATCAATTTGAGAACCAAGGGAATGTCGATGACAAGAATGCCTTTGACAATTTGGGCTTTCTTTTTAACCGCCATTATAGGTGTGGTATCCTTTCCCGTATTACTTTCGGCTGCCTTGCTGCTGATTATGGATCGAAGTTTTGGAACATCGTTTTTTCTATCAGATATATTTATTCAGGGTGAGGTGCTGCATTATCAAGGAGGGTCGCCCGTATTATTCGAACATCTATTTTGGTTCTTGGGCCACCCAGAAGTTTATATCGTGATTTTACCTGCTATGGGTATTGTATCAGAGATTATGGCGGTGAATGCACGAAAACCTATTTTTGGGTATCGGGCTATGATAGCTTCTATTATAGCGATTTCATTTTTGTCTACGATAGTCTGGGGTCACCATATGTTCGTTTCAGGTATGAATCCGTTTTTGGGATCGGTCTTTACCTTTACGACCCTTTTGATCGCCATACCATCAGCTGTCAAATCATTTAACTGGATAACGACGTTATGGAAGGGGAATCTTCAATTAAACCCAGGAATGTTATTTTCAATAGGTATGGTATCGACCTTTATTACAGGTGGATTGACGGGTATCATACTTGGTGATAGTACTTTAGATATCAATGTACACGACACCTATTTTGTAATTGCCCACTTTCATTTGGTAATGGGTATTTCCGCACTTTATGGTTTGTTTGCTGGTATTTATCATTGGTTTCCTAAAATGTTCGAGGGTAAAATGATGAATAAAAATCTCGGGTATGTACACTTTTGGATAACAGCGGTAGGTTCTTACGGAATATTTTTCCCCATGCATTTCATTGGTATGGCAGGAGTGCCAAGACGGTACTACGAGAATACGGCCTTTCCTATGTTCGATGAATTTACTGATATACAGGTACTCATGACCATGTTCGCTTTTGTTACTGCTGGCGTGCAGTTGGTGTTTGCATATAACTTTATCGTTAGTATGTTTTACGGAAAAAAAGGCCCAAAGAATCCTTGGAAAGCGACTACATTGGAATGGACCGCAGAGGTAGAGCATATTCATGGTAACTGGGATGGGCCAATACCAGAGGTACATCGGTGGGCATACGACTATAGCAAAGTAGATGAAAATGGGGAATATATAATTCCGGAACAGGATTTTGTACCACAGACAGTACCTTTGTTTGACGATGAAGAAGAATTACAACATTAAAACAAAGAACTTTAATATTAAATGCCCACTTTTTCAAGTTGGGCATTTTTTTTGATGTCAGTTAATGAAACTCGTTCAAACTTAAATTGGTGTTCAATATATTAAAAGTCAAAATGAGTTGAGAAAGTAAATGTCGCTTTTTTGTGATATATTTAAAAAGTGACTAGACCACTGGTATTAAAAGTTTAAGAATCCTCCTATGAAGAATACACTTATTTTTTTGTCAATGTTATTCTGCTTTCATGCAATCTCTCAGCGTAAACCAAAGATAAAGGGAAACAAAAACGTTGTTGATATTGCTGAAAATCTACCCCCGTTCAACGCAATAGAGCTTAACGATGACCTTGATATTTTCTTGCAGAAATCTAACGAAGAAGGTTACGCCCTTACCGCAGATGACAACCTGATCGATGTTTTGAAGTTTAAGGTGAACGATGGCACCTTGGTCATTAGTTCTTTTTACAGTATTACCAGTAAAAAGAAATTGGATATCACAATTAACTACAATGAGCTATCAAAGATTACTATGCGTGATGGCAAGATACGTATGAAAGACGTGATTTCGACCGAAGAGTTGACCGTTGAAACCTATGGTTCCTCTAAATTGGAACTCAACGCCAATGCTGATTTTATGAACATTACGATGAACGGAAATAGTTCAGGTGATTTTAATCTTGAAAGCGATTCCCTGAAAATTGTACTTAAAGATAGAGTTGATGTTCGTATTTACTCTGTTAGCCAAACGAATTTATTGCAAATGTACGGCAACGCCGGTGCAAAGATGGAGGGTACCACCTACGCCCTTAGCCTTAAACTCTTTGATAATGCTAATTTGAAAGCAAAGAAATTGGAAGCTGAAGGTGTTGAGGCTATTTTAGAAGGTTCTGTAAAAGCAAAGGTGCATGCCCGTACTGATTTTGAACTTACATCACGAGGTTCTTCGAAGATTTACCTGAGTGGTGATGCCAAGATCGATATCATTGAGTTTTTAGATACTTCTGAATTGCACAAAGAGAAATAACGCTCCTATTATTTATGCTTTTTTATTTTTATAAAATGGTTTACTGCTCTTCAGTGGCAATAAGTGCACTCATACAATGTTCAGGAATGCCAAAACCATTGACCAGAGCACCAATATGGGGGCGAAGTTCGGTACACAGTCGTTCGACCCTTTGGCGAATGGCCTTCGATTTGGTACTACCTATATATCCATGTTCCAAAAACCAAGACGCATCTTTGTGAATTTCGTTCAGGGCATATAGCACTCCCAATTTATTGAACAACAGGCGGTTTTTTTCGTCTTTGAGGTCATCTGCAAAGTCAGTGAACGTCTTAAAGGCCAGTTCTATGCTATATGCCTTGGCCAAGGCCAATAAGTGTGTCTGCACTTTTAGAAAGGCCTGGTATGATGGTATTCCCTTTTTGATATAACCGCGAATGCGCATGGCCAGGGTATAGGTCAATCTTCGGGTACGGTAATCGAAAGCATGCTTATGAAATTTAGGGTTGTACAGATGGTCGGGTTCAATATTATTTGTGTACAACGGGTTTATAGCACTCAGTTTATCGCTCAGTTGCGTACCTAATAATTTTAAGACCGATGTGAACCCTGCACTATTGAATTCTGCTTTGAAATCTGATAAGACGCCTTTGGCCGCTAATAGTAATAAAACAATATTATCACCTTCAAAGGTGGTAAAAATATCTACATCGCCCTTGAGATCTGCAATGCGGTTCTCTATAAGGTAACCCTTGCCCCCGCATGCCTCTCTACATTCTTGAATGGCGTCGTTCGCATACCAGGTGATAATCGATTTCAACCCTGCCGCCTGGGTTTCTATTTTTCGTTTGTCGGGCATGCTTTCATCGGCATAGATATGCATCATTTTGTCTAATGTAATATGGTAGACATAAGCACTTGCCACCAACGGGGTCAATCGTAACTGGTGGGTAGGGTAGTCCATCAGAAGATCTTCCTGTACTTTTATACTGTCATTGAACTGTCTTCTTTTGAGGGCGTACTTGATGGCGATGGCCAAGGCCATTTTTGCACCTCCCAATCCTGCTCGTGCTACGCATATTCTACCGCCTACCAAGGTACCTAACATGGTAAAAAACCGTTTACTGGAGTTCTTGATGTCAGAATAATAGCTGCCATCATCTTTGATTTCTCCATATTTATTGAGCAGGTTCTCTCTGGGTACGCTTACTTGATTGAACCATATTTTTCCGTTGTCGATTCCATTTAGCCCTAATTTATATCCATTGTCTTCAATAGTGACCCCATTGAGCAATTCATGTTGCTCATTTCTTATAGAAACCAAAATGGCATGCACTCCTTCATTTTTACCGTTGACAATTAGTTGCGCAAATACAGAGGCCATTTTTGAATGTAGGGCATTGCCTATAAATTCTTTATTATCGTTTTTTCCAGGGGTATGAATGGTTAAGCTGTCGGTTTTTTTATTATACGTTGCCGTTGTCTTGACTCCACGAACATTGGATCCGTGACTGGTTTCGGTCATGGCAAAACAACCCAGGAGCTTGGCTTCACCTGCATTCTTTAAATATTTATCGTGGTGTTTTTTAGTGCCCAGTTTTTGAATACTGCCCCCAAAAAGGCCGAACTGTACGCCAAATTTTATAGCAAGACTTCCGTCTACGTACATCAAATGTTCGAAGATGGCCGCATAGGCTTCCATGTTTCCAGTGCCTCCATAGGCTTCTGGGTAGGCCATTGCGCCATAACCTTTGTTTGCTAAGAACTGAACCTGCTCTAGAACGACTTTTCTGAACTCTTCTTTGTTCCGATGAATATCCCATTTAAAAATAGGGGCATCCAGAAAAGTACGAAACCTGTCGATTACGGTCGCATGCTTTCCTTTTAGTATGGTATCGATTTCACTTGAATCATAAAGGTCAGAGGTGGTTTCGTGTTCGATCTCAACATCGAACAAATGGTTGTAGTGATTGGGTTGTATGCCGAGAGTGATTTCAATATGCTTTAAGTTGTCGTTAAATTCACCTTCACCGTGATAATGATTCATCATTTTCTGACTGAACGTAGCTAACGGGTATGTCTCACTTTCAATCAGTTTCACTTTTGAATTGTTGATGATTCGTTTCCAGTATTTGAACTCACCTTCTTCCGGTGGGCGATTTTTGTTAAACCAAGCAGCCATAGTGTTTATGTCATATTTGGATAAGCTCCCGTCTTGTCTCATTGCATTTTCGATGACATCGATTTCAGAAAGCGACAAAAGGTCATCGGACCAAATCACATAGAAAAAAGGAACGTACTGAAGTATTGTTGGGGTATAGGTTTTTTCATACATAATCTGAAATTACGATTTTATCATGAAATCATGAACAAAAAAATCCCCGATACATTTCTGTACGGGGATGAGTATTAAAAATATGGTTCTAAAACTATACGTCAAGATCTTTCGGCCCCGCATCAACAATCGCGGTATTTACATTGGCTTCGAATTGTTTGAAATTGTCATTAAAGAGTTTAACGAGTTTCTTCTTGACCTCTGCATACTTTTTCTTGTCTTGCCAAGTGTTTATGGGTACTAATACTTCAGAAGGCACATTGCGACAACTCAACGGAACCTGAAACCCGAATTCTTTATCTTGAACGAATTCAACAGCATCAAAATCATTGTGATGTATGGCATCGATCATGGCTCTTGTGTATTTTAGTTTCATACGTGACCCAACACCGTATGCGCCGCCGGTCCAACCTGTATTGACCAGCCATGCGGTAGCGTTATGATCCTTGATTTTTTTAGCCAATAATTCTGCATATTTATTGGGATGCCACATCATAAATGCCGCCCCAAAACAAGCACTGAATGTTGCTTGTGGTTCGGTAACGCCCATTTCGGTTCCAGCTACTTTGGCCGTATAACCAGAAATGAAATGATAGCTGGCTTGTTCAGGTGTCAATTTGCTCACTGGTGGTAGTACCCCAAAAGCATCACAGGTTAGAAAAATGATATTTTTAGGATGCCCCGCAATACATGGCATTTGTATATTGTCAATATAGTGAATAGGGTATGATGCCCTGGTATTTTGGGTAATGGATACGTCAGTATAATCGACCTTTCTGGTCTGCTTATCGTAAACTACGTTTTCCAAAACCGTTCCGAATTTGATAGCGTTGAAAATATCGGGTTCTTTTTCGGCAGATAGGTCAATGGCTTTTGCATAGCATCCGCCTTCGATATTAAAAGTTCCCTCGTTGGTCCAACAATGTTCATCGTCTCCGATGAGTCTACGTTTAGGGTCGGCGCTCAAAGTGGTTTTGCCAGTACCTGATAAACCAAAAAGTATGGTGACGTCATCTTTTTCGCCAACGTTGGCAGAGCAGTGCATGGGCAGCACATCTTGTAAGGGCATCAGGTAGTTCATGATTGAAAAGATACCTTTTTTCATTTCTCCAGCATATTGGGTTCCCAAAATTACGATTTCCTTTCGCTCAAGATTTACATCGATACTGGTTTTTGAAGTCATTTCTGAAGTATATTGATTTGCTGGAAAACCACCGGCATTCAAGACAATATAATCAGGCTCACCAAAATTGGCCAGCTCTTCTTTTGTAGGCATTACGAGCATGTTCTGCATGAACAGTGCATGATAGGCACGGGTACAGATAATACGTACTTTGATTCGGTATTTTGGATCCCAGCCGGCATAGGCGTCCACTACAAAGAGATGATTGCAGATGTTAAGGTAATCTATGGCGCGCTCATGATTTACCATAAAGGTACGTTCGTCTAAGGCGATATTGATATCGCCCCAATCAATATTGTTTTCTGAGTCTGTGTGTTTTACAATTCGTTTGTCTTTGGGGCTACGCCCCGTTTTCTCACCAGAATAGGTCATTAGGGCACCAACACTTGAAATCGCCGTTCCTTTTTCACGCCGTAATCCGATTTCGTATAAAACAGGAACACTGGTATTTCTATAAATGTCTTCGGTCTTGATACCGTATTTTTTTAAGTTGAATGTTGTTGCCATTTATTTTTATTTTTTACGATTAATAACTGGTATGAAGGTCACAATATTAAAGGTAAAAAAAGATGATAAATATCATGTGGTATGCGGAGTTCGGCTTTTATCGAACTCCGAGATTTCCGCCCTGTGAATTTTACTATCTTTGTTCGTATATGAACGAGAATTTAGATGCTTCTACAGAAAAATTTTCCCCAGAGGAGTTAGATATAGAAAGAGCTTTACGCCCCATTTCTTTTGACGATTTCACTGGACAGGAACAGGTGTTGGAAAACCTCAAGATTTTTGTAGAGGCGGCCAACCAAAGAGATGAGGCTTTGGATCACACTCTGTTTCATGGCCCTCCAGGCTTGGGAAAAACCACTTTGGCCCATATTCTGGCCAATGAACTCAGAGTTGGAATCAAGATAACTTCGGGCCCTGTGTTGGACAAACCAGGTGACTTGGCCGGACTCTTGACGAATCTTGACGAGCGTGATGTGCTTTTTATTGATGAAATTCATCGATTGAGTCCCATTGTTGAAGAATATCTCTATTCCGCAATGGAAGATTACAAAATCGATATTATGATCGAATCGGGCCCTAATGCCCGATCGGTGCAGATTAATCTCAATCCGTTTACGTTGATCGGTGCTACTACGCGTTCGGGTTTGCTGACCTCGCCCATGCGCGCACGGTTCGGAATCCAAAGTAGATTGCAGTACTATTCAACTGAGTTGTTATCGACGATTGTTGAGCGTAGTGCTGAAATTCTAAAAGTACCCATTACCCAAGATGCGGCAATTGAAATTGCTGGCCGTAGCCGGGGAACCCCAAGAATCTGTAATGCCCTTTTAAGAAGAGTGCGCGATTTTGCCCAGATAAAAGGCAACGGAAATATAGATATGGATATTTCTAAGTTCAGTTTAAAGGCATTGCATGTAGATGCTCACGGCTTAGATGAAATGGACAATAAAATCCTGACCACTTTGATCGATAAGTTCAAAGGGGGTCCAGTTGGTATAACTACGATTGCAACGGCAGTTTCAGAAAGTGCCGAAACCATTGAAGAGGTCTACGAACCATTTTTGATACAACAAGGTTTTATCATGCGTACACCTAGAGGTCGAGAAGTGACCGAATTGGCCTATAAGCATTTGGGTAAAATTAAAGGAGGAACAGAACCTGGGTTATTCTAATGAAAACCGTTCCCACCATCTCTCTTTATAAGGTTTTGAAAAACCGAAAATCAATCCTTAAAAACCCCTTGCCTTTTCATCATGCCAATTTTGAAAAACATGGCGATACTTTTAAGGTCAATTTAGGAAAAAGCAATACTTGGGTCTTTACCAGAAATGCCGAATCGATAAGATACATTCTTCAAAAGAACCATAAAAATTACGGGAAATCACATTTACAGACCAAAGATCTGGCCAAGTACGTAGGTCATGGATTGTTGACATCGAACGGAGAGTTTTGGCGTGTGCACAGTAGAATGATACAGCCCGCTTTTCATAAGAAAAAATTGGAGGGCTTATTTCAAATTATGTTCCAAGCGATTCAAACAGGATTGGAATCACTAAAAACAGATGTGAAACAAGATGTTTTCCCCCATATGGGAGATTTAGCTTTTCAGGTAGTAGCGCAGTCACTTTTTAGTGCTGATGACATTGGGAATAAGATGCAAAAACTTAAGAGTATTACCATTAGCAATCAAGAAATGCTGATTAAGGAAATGCGCCTGCCCTATTTAAAATGGTGGTTTCATTTGAAAGGAGAGATACGCGGACATTTAAAACAGAGCGAAGTAGCAAAAGGTCTTTTGAACAGTATTATTCAAGAAAGGATTGATTCTGGTGAAGAAAAAGACGATTTATTGGATATGTTATTGGCGGCGCGCTACGAAGATGGTAGTCCCATGTCTAGAAAACAGCTGATAGATGAGGTTCTTATTCTATTTACAGCGGGTCATGAAACCACGGCCAATGCACTAAGCTTTACATTGTTCTTGTTAGCCAAGCATACCCATATTCAAGAAAAGTTGTTCAAAGAGGTTGATTTGATTGATTTCGATGATAACGATCTTATGTCGCAGTTGGGCAAATTGCGTTATACAAAACAATGTATTGAAGAGTCAATGCGGCTATTTCCACCAGCTTATTTTTTCGACAGGGTAAGTTTGGACAATGATACCCTAAACGGGTATGAATACAAAAAGAATACGGTGTGGTTGATGAGCATATATGAATTGCACCGTCATCCTGATTATTGGAAAGACGCAAATGAGTTTATGCCCGAACGTTTCGATCCTGAGAAAAAGAATAATTTTTCAGATTATTACTTTCCTTTTGGTGCAGGCCCACGAATGTGTATCGGAAATAATTTTGCGATGTTCGAAATGATATTTACGGTAGCACTGCTAATTAAAAAATATCGTTTGCAGACCGAAGTCGAAAGGGTAGAAATCAACCCGCTGATTACGTTGAAACCCAAAGAGGTGATTCTTAGGTTTTCCGCAAGAAAAAAAGAAAGGGCAATGTATTAAAAAGAATATTGCCCTTACTCTATGTTCAATCTGTACTTACTTCAAAATAGCGTTCTCATCAGAGAATTTCTTGTAACTTATATAGATTGCCCCAACTGAAAATACAATCAAAGAAATCAATATGGCGGCATATTGTGTCATATTGATCGTGCCGGCCATAATCTCTTTCACCCCAAGGCCGATATTCAGAACAGGAACAAAAACGGTCGCCCAAGTCAATTCGATACCGGGCATCATGGCCAAAACCAAGGGGATGATAATCAACATGATAATTGGCGTAGCCTTGCTCTGCGCCTCTTTAAAGGTAGTGGCACTGGCTACTAACGCTATAATCAAACCTGCTAAAAACAATGAAAACGGAATCAGCAATAAGAGAATCAGACTTATCGATTGAAAGTTCAACATCTCATTGATGGCCATTTTAAAGGTGTCAGGTATGCCACCGATAAATTTCAATCCCACGATAAGTCCGATTAAATTAAGAACGGCGGGAAGAAAACCCAATAAAGAGGCCACAACTGTTTTTCCGAACAGTACGGTAAATTTAGAAATGGGCAACGATAATGTGGTTTCAATGGTTTTTCTTTCTTTTTCTCCCGTGACTAGATCAATACCTGCCAACAAGCATCCACCCCACATGGTCAATATAAAAAGGTAGGGTATAAAGCCACCGATACGCTTGCCAATGAGTTCTTTTTGTTCGCCCACTTCTATATAGTTTTCTTGAAAAGGAATCAATTTGTCGGCTGATATTTTCAATTGAGCGATTCTTTTCTCTTTGATAAATGAGTTATAGATCGCCATCATTTTGGTAACGCGTCCGTTTACATTGTCTTTGGTTCCGTTACGGTAGATCTTTATTTCGCTGGTCGAAAGACTGTCCATTTGAGTTTTCCAATCAGAAGGAAAAACTACAGCGGTCTGAATGGTTTCATCATCGATCAACGTTTTAAAATCAATTGATTCGTCATAGGTGGTAATTTCGTTCAAGGTGTCGCTGACAACAAGTTTTCTAAAATCCTCGGGCGCATTGACCAAACCAATTTTCATCTTTTTTTGTTGCTCGCTTTCACTGATCATTTGGGTCACCTTAATGGCCCCGAACATTAGAATAGGCACCAACAGCGTAGGTAGCACGATTGAATTGATAATCGTCTTACGATCTCTAAGAAGTTCGGTAAACTCCTTTTTAATGATTATAATTAAATCTCTCATCTTATTGGGCTTCTTTTACACGGTTGATAAATTCTTGGGTAAGGTTCTCGGCCTTCATTTCGCTTTTGAAATTTTCGAAGGTATCATTGTAAATGATAGACCCCTCGTTCATTATGGCAAGGTCATCACATAAGAGGTCGACCTCGCTCATTATATGTGAAGAGAAAATGACTGTTTTGTTGTTTTCTTTTGATTCTCGAATTAAATCAATGATACTGTCCGCAGTAATGACATCGAGACCAGAAGTGGGTTCATCGAAAATGAGCACTTCGGGGTCGTGAATCAGGGTTCGAGCAATCGATACTTTCTGCTTCATACCCGTACTCATTTGTCCCACTCGTTTTTTTCGAAAGTCATTGATGCCCAATTTTTCAAAGAGGTATTCTTTACGTTCTTTGAGTTTGGCTTCGGGAATGCGATACAACTTCCCAAAGAAATCTATTGTCTCATCCGGGTTCAAACGTTCATAAAGCCCCGTCGATCCAGTTAAAAAACCGATACGTTTTTTCACCTCGTCATTTCCTTGTGAAATATCGATATTATCGACAATTGCCGTACCCGAAGTGGGATTAATGATTCCTGCAATCATTCGAAGCGTAGTGGTTTTTCCTGCTCCATTCGGCCCGAGTAAAGAGAAGATTCTACCGGGTTTACATTCAAAAGAGACTTCGTTTACCGCATTTACGGTAACGGACTCTTTTTTAAATCCTTTTCCCGTTTTGGTGGTGAATGATTTGGTTAGATTTTTTATATGTATCATATGAATTTAATTGGTACAAGGTGTTAGTATCAGAATATACGAAATGTTACAGTTTTTCTAAGACTTTGTTTTGCAATACTGTTACCAGACCTACTAGGTTTCCAAGACCTAGTAGGTCTTTAGGTTTAAGGAACCTAAGTTGAGGTCACTGGGCGTAACTGAAGTGAAAGTTGGTGATTCTTGTGTTTTTTTGTCTAACTGATGTTTTATTATGGATAATTGTACTTTAGCAAAAATCCGGTCGTAGATTGAAAAATTAGAACAGGCAATGAATGTCAAAGAGAAATATACCCAACTCATAAAAACCGAAGCCCAACGCCTCGGTTTTTTGTCATGCGGAATTTCTAAGGCCGAATTTTTAGAAGAAGAAGCCCCCCGATTAGAAAAGTGGTTAAAAGAAGGGATGCACGGCGAAATGCAGTATATGGAGAACCATTTCGATAAACGCTTGAATCCACGCTTATTGGTAGATGGAGCAAAGTCGGTGATTTCTCTACTGCTCAACTATTTTCCGGAACAAGAGCAAATAAAAAACACCTTGAAGGTGTCCAAATATGCCTATGGGCATGATTACCACCATGTGATTAAATCAAAACTTCGAAAGCTTCAAGAATTTATTTCCAAAGAAATTGGGGAAGTCAGCGGCCGAGCATTTGTAGATTCCGCCCCAGTGTTAGATAAAGCTTGGGCCGCCAAAAGTGGACTTGGATGGATTGGTAAGCACAGTAACCTTTTGACCCAACAAGTAGGTTCTTTTTATTTCATAGCTGAGCTAATTGTTGATTTGGATTTGGAATGCGATATGCCAATCACCGACCATTGCGGCACTTGTACTGCCTGTATCGACGCCTGCCCCACACAAGCCATTGTAGAACCCTATGTGGTCGACGGCAGTAAATGTATTTCTTATTTTACGATAGAATTAAAGAACGAAATACCCAATGAATTCCAAGGTAAGTTCGATGATTGGGTCTTTGGTTGTGACATCTGCCAAGATGTATGTCCGTGGAACAGGTTCTCAAAACCCCACAGCGAACCTCTTTTTAACCCGCATCCAGAACTGCTGTCGATGACCAAAAAAGATTGGGAGGAAATCACCGAGGATGTTTTTAGAAAGGTATTCCAAAAATCATCTGTAAAGCGCACGAAGTTCTCAGGGCTGAAAAGGAATATAGAGTTTCTCAAATAAGAAATAGGCCGTCGAATGCGAAATTCATCCCCCTCCTTGGGAGGGGCCTAGGGGAGGACTTTCGATTCAGTTTTTTGGAAAGACCCCACCCTAACCCTCCCCGAAGAGGGAGGGAACACTTTTTTGGTTAAAATCGAACAGTTTTCTTTTGATCGGGTTGTATTTCTAAAATAGTGTCTCGAATGTAGAATCCATCCCCCTCCTTGGGAGGGGCTAGGGGAGGACTTTTTAAGAAGGGTCTAGTGGGGTACTACAACGTTTTCGTTCAAAATCCTTCCGCTTTTAAGGGTGACTTTTATTCAGAGCAGCATTTAAAATGCTATATTGTTGATTAGTTTTCACTACCAAACTTTGATATAGATGAACTTACTAAAAAAGCCCAAGTTAAGTTTCTGGCAGATATTCAATATGAATGTCGGATTTCTCGGAATACAATTCAGTTTTGGATTACAGCAGACTGCCATCAATCCTATTTTTCTTTTCTTGGGTGCACCTGAAGATATGTTGCCAATTTTAAATATTGCCGGGCCAGTGACAGGTTTGATCGTTCAGCCTATTATTGGTGCCATTTCCGATAAAACATGGTCACCACGTTGGGGCAGGCGAAAACCATTTTTCTTGATTGGGGCTATTATCGGCAGTTTGTGCTTATTTGCATTTCCTTTGAGTCCCACCCTTTGGTTCGCCGTAGGTTTACTTTGGATTTTGGATGTGGGCAACAATATGGCCATGGAACCTTATCGTGCTTTTGTAGGAGACAAATTGCCTGAAAAACAATTGAGTTTAGGCTATCAAATGCAAAGTCTTTTTGTTGGTGCGGGCATTGTTTTGGCAAATGCATCTATTTTCTTGTTTCAAGATTGGTTTGGTACGGACAGTGCTGTGGAAGTGGTGGGATCAATTCCTAAATGGCTATACTATTCTTTTTTTATTGGAGGGGTCTTATCGGTAGCCACCATTTTATGGTCTGTATTGAAAACACCTGAAATCCCGCCCACAACTGAGGAGTTGGAAGAAATAAATGCGCATAAGGCTTTGCCTTTTTTGTCACGTTTTAAAATGCCGTTTATTGAAATTGTGAAAGCCATAAAAGAAATGCCATCTTTTATGTGGCAATTAGCGGCCGTATATCTTTTTCAATGGTACGCGCTTTTCGTATACTGGCAGTATATTACCCCTTTGTTCAAGGCAACATTGGGTTATGATCTTTCGACTGCAGCTGCCCAAGCGGCAAAAATGAGTACGACCTATAATATTGTGACTATTGTAGTGGCTTTGGCATTGGTGCCGTTAGCCTTGAAGTTTGGTGGAAAAAAGATCTACGCAGCAAGTTTGCTGGGTACAGGATTGGCACTTTTGATCATACCCTATATTTCTGACCCATTGCTGGTATTGTTACCTATGGTTTTGTTCGGTATCGGGTGGGCAGCGATGATGGGTATACCATATACGATGGTTTCAAAAATCGTACCTCAAGACCGCAGGGGGGTGTATATGGGTATTTTGAACATGATGATTGTTATTCCTATGGGAATAGAAACCCTTTCCTTCGGTTCGATTTTCAAAAACCTCTTAGGAGCTAGTGCCATAAATGCGATGCTTTTTGGCGGAGTGTTCTTTATAATTGCCGCTGTTCTTGCGTTTCGGTTGAAAGTTCCTGCCGATAAAACCGAGTAATGTTATTTCGGGGGATGAATCTTTAGGCAGAATACCTTATTTCGAAGAATACCTGTAACTTTGTTTTCCAAAATCGAACTTGATGAGCAAAAAAAAGAACAGGCACGAAGCATTGATTTATCATGCAAAGCCACAACCCGGTAAAATAAAGATTGTACCCACAAAGCCCTATGCTACTCAACGAGATTTGGCATTGGCATATTCTCCGGGAGTGGCAGAACCTTGTTTGGAAATTGCCAAAAACCGTGAAGAAGTCTATAAATATACAGCAAAAGGCAATTTAGTAGCGATAATTTCAAATGGCACGGCGGTATTGGGTCTTGGTAATATTGGTCCCGAAGCTTCAAAACCCGTAATGGAAGGCAAAAGTCTGCTCTTTAAGATTTTTGCCGATATCGATGGTATGGATATTGAGGTCGATACAGAGGATGTAGACAAGTTTGTAGAGACCGTGAAAATGATTGCCCCCACTTTTGGCGGAATCAATTTGGAAGATATAAAAGCACCGGAAGCTTTTGAGATAGAACGAAGATTGAAAGCCGAATTGGATATTCCGGTAATGCACGATGATCAGCATGGCACTGCGATAATATCGTCTGCGGCACTGTTGAACGCTCTTGAAATATCAGAAAAGAAAATAAACAAGGCCTTTATTGTAATCAGTGGGGCAGGTGCTGCCGCAATTTCATGTACGCGGTTGTACAAGGCCTTAGGTGCAAAAGCTGAAAACATTGTGATGTTAGATAGTAAGGGGGTCATACGAAAAGACCGTGAAAACCTACCTAAGGTGAAATTGGAGTTTGCAACGGATCGAAAGATAGATACCCTTGAAGAAGCTATGAAGAATGCCGACGTCTTTGTAGGCCTTTCCATTGCTGATATCGTTACGCCTGAAATGTTACTGTCAATGGGTAAGAACCCCATTGTTTTTGCACTGGCGAATCCAGATCCAGAAATAAAATACGCCTTGGCCTGTAAGACCCGAAAGGATCTTATTATGGCCACCGGTCGATCTGACCATCCCAATCAAGTGAACAACGTCTTGGGTTTCCCGTTTATTTTTAGGGGTGCGTTAGATGTAAGGGCAACGGCTATAAATGAGGCCATGAAGATGGCTGCGGTCAAGGCCTTGGCAGAATTGACGCGAGAGCCCGTACCCGAACAGGTCAATATCGCCTACGGAAAAATGCGGCTTACCTTTGGAAAAGATTATATCATACCCAAGCCATTTGATCCAAGGCTGATTTCTGAGATAACAATTGCGGTCGCTAAAGCGGCCATTGAAAGTGGTGTCGCCAAAGAACCGATCGAAGATTGGGAGCGATATAGAGAAGAATTGATGCAGCGATCGGGCGGCGATAATAAAATGGTTCGCCTACTACATGATAGAGCCAAAATAAACCTGAAGAAAATAGTTTTTGCCGAAGCGGATCATTTAGATGTGCTAAAAGCTGCCCAAATCGTTCTTGAAGAAGGTATTGCCGTACCTATTTTATTGGGTAGTAGAGAAATAATAGTAGAACTGATGCAGGAGCTTGAATTTGATGAGGATGTGCTCATTATTGACCCTAAATCTGATGAGGCCCTTGAAAAACGAGACCAATATGCCAATAAGTATTGGCATAATCGAAGAAGATCGGGAAGCACGCTCTACCACGCAAAATCTGAAATGAAAAAACGTAACTCCTATGGCTCTATGATGGTGCTCGAAGGTGATGCAGATGGTATGGTCTCAGGGTATTCAAGAGCGTACTCCATGATAGTGAAACCTGTTTTTGAAATAATAGGCAGGGCATCAGGGGTCAAACGTGTTTCTACAGCGCATATAATGATTACCAAAAGAGGTCCTCTTTTTTTAGCGGATACGTCTATTAATATAGATCCCAATGCAGAAGAAATTGCCGAAATCGCTCAAATGACGGCCAATGTGGCTTCTACCTTTGGTTTCGAACCGGTAATGGCCCTTATGTCTTATTCGAATTTCGGTTCTTCTTCCCATCCCCAAGCAAAAAAGGTGCGAGAGGCGGTTCGAATTTTGCATAAGAACAATCCTAATTTGATTGTTGACGGTGAGATACAGACTGATTTTGCCTTGAACAAAGAGTTGTTGCAAAGCCAGTTTCCGTTTTCTAAATTGGCTGGTAAAAAAGTGAACACCATGATTTTCCCCAACCTTGAATCGGCGAATATTACCTATAAGTTGTTGAAAGAGCTAAACGGTGCTGATACTATCGGGCCGATAATGGTAGGCCTCAGTAAATCTGTACATATTTTGCAATTGGGCGCTAGCGTAGATGAAATGGTAAATATGACAGCCGTTGCAGCAATCGATGCACAAGAACGGGAAAAAAGAAAGAAGGAAAAAACTGGGGGGGGGTAATATGACAATTTATCAAAGTACCAATGTGTCAATTGTAATTAAATATATTCTTTGATCCATACCACCGCAGTCAAGCCTGAATTTGAGTTTGAATAGAGTTTTTTTAAATTAAATCACAAACACCCAAACCATGATCCACCATCTAAAAGGCAAACTAGTAGAAAAGAATCCTACCCATGTTATTATCGAATGTGGTGGGGTGGGCTATTTTGTAAACATATCGTTGCATACTTTTTCTCGATTAAACGATGCAGAGAACATCAGCCTATTTACACATCTACAGGTCAAGGAAGATTCGCACACACTTTTTGGTTTTACCGAAAAATCAGAACGTCAGATTTTTCGCCTATTATTGTCAGTGTCAGGTATAGGTACTAGTACTGCGCGAACGATGCTTTCTTCCTTGTCGCCTGTGCAGATACGGGATGCTATTGCCAATGGCGATGTTCCTACAATACAGTCAATCAAGGGTATAGGTGCAAAAACCGCTCAAAGGGTGATATTGGACCTACGTGACAAAGTTTTAAAAGTCTACGATATCGATGAAGTTTCCGGTAGTTCAAGCAATACAAATAAAGATGAAGCGTTATCTGCTTTAGAGGTTCTTGGGTTCGTTCGAAGACATGCCGAAAAAGCTGTTGACAAAGTACTTATCAAAGACCCTTCGCTAAGCGTTGAGAACATCATAAAACTCGCGCTTAAAAATTTGTAACGAGTTTGAAAAAAGGGGCAAAACAAATACTTAAATCTTCATTTAAGCTTTTCTTCCTATTCATACTTTTTTTTGTGGCTGCGGAGAATTCCTTTGCCCAAGAGACTGATGAAGAGGAAACGAAAGAGCAAGAGGTGGATTCTGTGAAAACAGGTTTCTCACTTGGCAAGCTCGTTCTTGAAAACCCTGAGAGCATAGTTTCAAAATATATTTACGACCCAAAATTAGATCGTTATATCTACAATGAGAGTGTGGGCGATTTTAATATTTCATACCCCATTATTCTTACCTCAGAACAGTATTTTGATTTGGTGCGCAAAGAAGGTATGAAAGAGTATTTTAAAGAAAAGGCCGATGCGTATTCTGGTAAAAAGGAGGGCAGCGATGAGGCTCGAAAAAACCTGCTCCCCAATTTTTATGTTAACAACAACTTTTTTCAATCCGTTTTTGGGGGCAATACCATTGAAGTGATACCACAGGGTTCAGTGGCAATGGATCTAGGGGTCATTTGGCAAAAAAACGACAACCCCTCCTTATCACCAAGAAACCGTACCAATCTTTCTTTTGATTTTGACCAACGAATCAGTTTGAGTATGTTGGGCAAGATCGGTGAACGTCTACAAGTGACGGCAAATTATGACACAGAGGCCACTTTTGATTTTCAAAATATCGTAAAACTCGATTATACGCCAACAGAAGATGATATTATTCAAAGTATAGAAGTAGGTAATGTGAACATGCCGCTCAATAGCTCTTTGATTTCTGGAGCTCAAAGTCTGTTCGGGGTAAAAACACAATTACAGTTTGGCAAGACCAAAATAACAGCTGTATTCTCTGAACAACGTTCGCAAAACAATACCGTTGTTGCACAAGGTGGGGGAACAGTCAATGATTTTTCGATTACAGCTTTGGATTATGATGAGGACAAACACTTTTTCCTTTCCCAATATTTCAGGGACAATTATGATACGGCACTTGAGAATTATCCATATATACGTAGTCAAGTTCAGATAACGCGTTTAGAGGTTTGGGTGACTAATAGAAGTCAGCAAACCTTGAACGTTAGAAATGTAGTGGCCATTCAAGATTTAGGAGAACCTGACCCGACCAAGACAAGACTGGGGCAGACGATTACGCCAGCAGGTTTTTTTGACCCATCAAGTCTCTTTCCTAGAAACGATGCGAACGACTACGATCCAACCATGGTTGGAAGTGGTGCGTTGACACAATCGATTCGTGATATTGCAACTGTCGAGAACGGGTTTAACGTACCGGGCTATCAAGTCAATCAAGGTTTTGATTACGCTATTCTTGAGAATGCAAGAAAATTAAATCAGGGTAGAGACTTTGATTTCAATTCGCAATTGGGCTATATTTCATTGAATCAGAGGCTGAGCAATGATGAAGTTTTGGGGGTAGCCTTTCAATATACTGTTAACGGTGAGGTATTT
The DNA here is from genome assembly GCA_964515285.1 of uncultured Maribacter sp. Lineage (GTDB taxonomy): Bacteria > Bacteroidota > Bacteroidia > Flavobacteriales > Flavobacteriaceae > Maribacter_C. Next base: position 39,973 of record CAZEUV010000007.1, read on the forward strand.
CAAGTTGGTGAATTTGCCAATGGAGGATTGGATGCTACAACGGTTTCCCCGGGCGTCAATCCTATAATTGATAACAATACCTTGATTCTGAAATTATTGAAAAGCAACGTCACTAATATTACCGACCCCATTTGGGATCTGATGATGAAGAACATCTATGCAACCGGGGCTTTCAGGTTGAGTCAAGAAGATTTTAAATTGAATATTCTTTACACTGATCCCACACCACGAAACTATATTACCCCTGTTCAAGAAGGCATGGGTTCGGGTTGGCCCGACGGACTTCAAAACCGTATACTTTTAGACGTTTTTAATCTAGATCGATTAAATTCTTATAATGATGTACAGCCTGGGGGCGATGGATTTTTTGATTTTGTGCCCGGTTTGACTGTGAATACCCAAAACGGATTGATCATATTCACGAAGGTGGAACCCTTTGGTAAGTTCTTATTCGATGCGTTGGATTTTAACGGAGATTACAACGACGAACAGACCTACAATGAGAATCAAGCAAAGTATGTTTTTCGCGATATGTACGAATTGACTAAATCGGCATCGTTGCAGAACCCGGCAAAGAACAAGTTCTTGCTAAAAGGACGATACAAATCAGAAGGTAGCAATGGTATACCTATAGGTGCATTCAATGTGCCAAGGGGTTCGGTTCGTGTTACGGCCGGTGGGCGTCAGTTACAAGAAGGTATCGATTATACCGTAAACTATCAAGCGGGTACGGTACAGATATTGGATCCCAGTCTCGAGGCCTCAAATACACCGATCAATATATCGGTCGAAAACAATGCCGTTTTTGGCCAGCAGACCCGTCGTTTTACAGGTATTAATGTAGAACATCAGGTGAACAAGAACTTTATGCTGGGCGGTACCTTATTGAATTTGAACGAACGGCCCTTGACCCAGAAATCTAATTTTGGAGTAGAACCCGTAAACAATACCATTTTCGGACTAAACGGAAACTTCTCCACCGAAGTACCTTTCTTGACACGTTTGGTAAATAAATTGCCCAATATAGATACTGATGTGCAATCGAACATATCGGTTAGGGCCGAAGTGGCATGGTTAAAGCCGAATTCTCCTAAAAATGCCGATTTTAGAGGGGAGACCACTACCTATCTCGATGATTTTGAAGGGGCACAGGCCTTAATAGATATACGTTCTTCTTTGGGTTGGACTTTGGCCAGTGTGCCCGATAATGATAATTTTAAGGACGGTGATATAGGTTTGGGAACAGGTCACAATAGGGCAAAAATGTCTTGGTATACGATCGACCCTATTTTTTATACCAACCAACGGCCTTCAGGTATATCCGATAGTGATATGTCAATCAATGAAACAAGGCGAATTTTTATCAATAACCTGTTTGCGCAAGATGTAGCCGCAGGGCAGACACAGGTGCAAAATACATTGAACATCAACTATTACCCAGATCAAAAGGGTCCGTATAACAACAATGCCAGTTTTAATGGTTTATCTCCCAACGAAAAATGGGCAGGTATCATGCGTTCTTTGAGCAGTACCAATTTTGAACAGGCGAATGTTGAGTTTGTGCAATTTTGGGTGTTGGATCCTTATGTTGACGGTATTACCAATACCCCGGGTGAATTGGTCTTTAATTTTGGTAATATTTCTGAGGATGTTTTAAAGGATGGAAGAAAACAATACGAAAATGGCCTTCCTGGGGTCGATAGCAATGACCTGACAAGAGATACCGAATGGGGGAAAGTACCTGCAACCCAAGCGCTGGTCTATGCTTTTGATGCCAACGAAAACAACAGAGCTCTTCAAGATATTGGTTTAGACGGTTTGAGCGACAATGATGAAAGTACAATATACACGAATAACAATGGAGCCGATCCTGCCTTGGACAATTACCAATATTATTTGAACAGAGACGGTGGTATCATGCAACGTTATTTAGATTTCAATAACCCTCAAGGCAATTCACCAGTGGCTGTTAGCAATACCAATAGAGGTTCTAACACCCTACCCGATGTAGAGGATATTGACCGTGATTTGACTATGAACACCATAAATAGCTATTATGAATACCGTGTTCAGATCAAACCCAATACCACTATTGACGATCAATATGTTACCGATATTCTAGAAACGGCTCCAGTACCTGCAAGTGAAGTACCTGATGGTAGTCAGGTAAATAGGCGTTGGATCCAGTATAAAATACCTTTAAGTGATTTTACCGAAGCAGTCGGGGGCATAACCGATTTCAGATCTATAAGTTTTATGCGAATGTACCTTACTGGTTTTAACGGCCCTACGGTGTTACGTTTTGCTACCTTGGATCTCGTTCGTGGTGATTGGCGCACCTATACCAAAAACCTTCAGGATCCAAATGTGGATATAGATCCTTCAGATGACAACACTACAGTTGACGTGAATGCCATTAATATAGAAGAGAACCAGAACCGTATGCCAATTCCTTACGTATTACCGCCAGGTGTTGTGCGGGAGCGATTGAACAACAACAATACCATTATCCGTCAAAATGAACAGTCGTTGTCATTTGTAGTCGACAACTTAGAGCCCGGCGATTCAAGAGGGGTGTTCAAAAGCCTGAATATAGATATTCGTCAGTACAAGAAACTAAAAATGTTCATGCATGCGGAGAAAATTCAGAACAGTGATTATACCGACGATGCCTTACCTTTGGTTGGGTTTCTGAGAATAGGAACTGATTTTTCTGAAAATTTCTATCAGATTGAAGTCCCCTTGCAGTTTACGTCGGAAACCGCCCCGAGCCAAAGCACGATTTGGCCCGATGTCAATGAACTTGATATTTCGTTAAGTGATCTGAACAAGGTGAAATCACTTCGTATAGCCAACATTGCAAATGCGCCATTAAATGAAATACAGTTCTTTGAGGTTGATAATGGAGAAGTCGTTCCGATATCGGAATTCGCACCAAGAACTTTAGGAAGATTACGTATAGGTATACGCGGTAATCCCTCTTTAGGAAGCATCAGAAGTATGATGGTAGGGGTGAAGAATACTGACAACCTACCCGCTCGTGGTGAGCTATGGTTCAATGAGCTTCGTTTGGCGGGCTTAGATAACAATGGCGGTTGGGCGGCCATCGCGGCCATTGATGCCAATTTAGCCGATTTCGCCAATGTAACGGCTACAGGTGCTACGAGTACATCTGGGTTTGGTACCATAGATCAAATGCCCAACGAACGAGCAAGAGAAGATGCCACATCGTATGACGTAGTAACCAATGTTAATATAGGTCAGTTGCTGCCCAAGAAATGGGGCATACAAATACCTTTCAATTACGGAATATCAGAGCAGATTATCACCCCTGAATTCGATCCCGTATACGATGATCTAAAATTAAAAGATAGAATAGCGGCTGAAGATACCCAAGAAGGGAAAGACGAGGTATTGGAGCAGGCCGAGGACTATACGAAAAGAACCAGTATCAATTTTATTGGGGTGAGTAAACAACGAGGCGAAGAAGCCGATGCCAATTTTTACGATATCGAGAATTTCACCTTTAATTATTCGTACAATGAAATAGAACACCGAGATTTTGAGATTGCCAGCCTAAGAGATCAAAAGGTGGCAACCGGTTTTGTATACAACCATGCGTTTAAACCTTTGGAGGTAGCGCCGTTTGCTAAAAAAGATTCACTGTTTACAGGAAAATACTGGAAATGGCTCAAAGATCTGAACTTTAATGTCTTGCCAGCGACCATTTCAGTAAACTCGAATATCAATCGGCAATTCAATCAACAACGGTTTCGCGATGTATTGGAGGAAGGCGTAGATCGATTAGAGCTTCCGTCGTTGCAACAACGCAACTACCAGTTCAATTGGCAGTATGCGGTAAACTATAGTTTGACCAAGTCGTTGCGATTGAATTTAACGGCGAGCAACAATAGTATTGTAAGAAATTATTTTAATGTGGATGGAGATTCCGATTCCGGAATAAATAAAAATTTAGAACTATGGGATGGTTTCTTTGATCTCGGTGAACCCAATCGCCATGCCCAGAATATGGAGCTTAACTACGAGCTTCCGTTCAGTAAAATACCGGCATTGGATTTTATAAATGCCCAGTATTCCTACTCCAGTAATTTTGATTGGCAGCGCGGTGGTGATGCATTGAATGAGGTGGTGAAAGCATCGTTGGGTGAAGGTGCTCCGCAGGTAAATACGATACAGAACGCCAATACGCATAACTTGACGGCCACCTTGTCAATGCAGAAATTGTACGATCTCGTGGGGTTGAAGAAAAGAGATGGCAAGTCAAAGGCCAATGCCGCGCCTGTACGAAAAGATAAGGCGGGCAATCCTGCAAAAGGTGATAAAGGCCCAAAAAAGACAAGTGGCCTTTTCAATACGGTGGTTGATATCGTTACCATGGTAAAACGACTGAACATCAATTATAACGAGACCAACGGAAAAGTGCTACCAGGCTATACGCAGTCTATTGGTTTTGTAGGTACGGTACGGCCAACATTGGGTTTTGTTTTTGGTAGCCAGGCCGATGTACGGTTCGAAGCCGCTAAAAAAGGTTGGTTGACCGAGTTTCCCGACTTTAATGAGCAGTACATAGAACGTACGAATAAACAATTGAACATAACGGCCACTGCGCAGCCTATTCGAGACCTTACGATCGATCTCGTAGCAGATAGGCAATTTTCGAACAGTTATCAAGAGAATTTTAAAATTGACTTTTCTGATGATGATCCTTATCAGTTGCAATTGGGCAATAGCTTTGGTAGTTTCAGTATCTCGACCATTATGATCGGTACGGCCTTTGGCAAGAGCGATGAGTTCGATTCAAAGACCTTTCAAGAATTTAAGAATAATAGAATTACCATAGCCAATAGATTGGTTAGCGACAGGCAAGGAGACACTACGGTAGATGCAGAAGGCTTTCCTGTGGAGTACGGTAAAACACAGCAAGATGTATTATTGCCAGCGTTTTTTTCCGCCTACACCGGGCAAGATGTGAATCGTGTGAATTTAGATGCCTTTCGCGATATACCCATTCCCAACTGGAATATAAAGTACACGGGCCTGATGCGTAAAAAATGGTTCAAGAAGAAGTTCAAGCGTTTTTCATTGAGCCATGGTTACAGGGCCTCTTATAGTATCAATTCTTTTCAGACCAATTTAGAGAAGACACAATTGATAAATGATGGGGTTCGACCTTTAAATCAGGAAAATGGTGATTTGCTATCTGATTTGATCCTGAACAATGTGGTATTGACCGATCAATTCAATCCATTGGTTCGGGTAGATTTTGAAATGAAAAATTCAGTAAGTGTTTTGGCCGAGGTACGAAAGGATCGTATGCTCTCTTTAAGCCTTGATAACAATCTTTTGACCGAGAACAATGGAAAGGAATATACCCTAGGCTTAGGTTACCGATTTAAAGACGTGAAGTTTGTTACCAATATCGGGGGCAATAAAACACGTTTGAAAGGTGATCTGAACTTAAAGGCAGATATGACCCTAAGAGATAATATTACCATTATCAGAAATCTCGAGTTGGATAACAACCAGATTACCTCAGGACAAAATTTATTCTCGATTAAATTTACCGCAGACTATGCACTGAGCAAAAACTTGAACTTTCTTTTCTTCTATGATCATTCGTTCTCCAAGTTTGCCGTATCAACTGCTTTTCCTCAAACAACGATTAATACAGGCTTCACCCTTCGTTATAATTTCGGTAATTGATAAAAGGTGGTTTTATCAGTAATGTTCTAGAGATGATTTCTGGTCAAGGCACCAGAAAGCCATCTCCCTCCTTGGGAGGGATTAGGGGAGGGCCTTTGCGAAATAATGATTTATAAAAGTATTCTTAAATAACGGTTGCAAGGTGAACGTATCGAAAGCCATCTCCCTCCTTGGGAGGGATTAAGGGAGGACTTTTACCTAAGGTACAATCTAGGAAACTAGAGAACATGAGAACACCCATTTTTTTCTTGAATACTTTTAAGGAATAATCTACATTTGCTTTTCTAATAAAAACTCAAAGAAATGAACATACCATCAAAATTAAAGTACACCAAAGATCATGAGTGGATCAGTATCGACGGCGATATTGCCACAGTGGGTATTACTGATTTTGCGCAAGGCGAATTAGGTGATATCGTTTACATTGAAGTAGAGACCTTGGATGAGAGCTTAGATCAAGACGAAGTATTCGGTTCGGTTGAGGCCGTAAAAACGGTTTCGGATCTCTTTATTCCCTTAAGTGGTGAGATAATCGAGTTCAATGAATCTTTAGAAGACGAACCTGAAAAGGTGAATTCAGATCCCTATGGTGATGGTTGGATGGTAAAAATAAAGATCAGCGATCCCGCTCAGGTAGATGGGTTGTTAAGTGATACAGATTACAAAGCCCTTATCGGTGCTTAAAAAATATATTTTTACAATTTCTTTTATAAGCTGGATGGTGTTTGTGACATTTTCCAGCTTATATTCTTTTTCAGGTGTTGATACGCCGAGTTTCAATATTCCCCATTTAGACAAAGCGGTGCATTTCATGTTTTATTTTGTAGCCTGCATTTTGGGTATTTTTTTTCTCAGAGAACGTTCAAATGGTAAAATAAACTTAACGAAGACCTTGGTAACTATGGTTTTCGCGACCGTTGTTTTTGGTATACTTATTGAAGTAGTACAACATAATTACATGGTTAAAAGAATGGGCGATGTCTATGATGCGCTTGCAAATAGTACAGGTAGTATTTGTGGAGCCTTGGCGGTGAAATTATTTTTTTCACGAAAAAGGCAGTTAAAATGGAAGTATTAGTTGCTTCTTTATGAATTATTTAGTTAAATTAGCAAACACTTAAACGTAATATTATGGAACTTAAAAAGAATCCGAAAGCAGACTTGACAAGGAATAGTAGTCTTTATTTTGTAATTGGGCTATTCGTTGTAATGCTTTTGACCTATCTTGCTTTTGAGCATAAAACCTATGAAGATAGCACCGAATATGATATTTCAATGAATATCGATGATGATTTGGATGAAGAAGTACCAATGACCGAACAATTAAAAACACCACCACCACCACCACCACCGGCAGCACCTGAAATCATTGAGGTTGTTGAAGATGAGGAAGAGATAGAGGAAACCGTAATCGAGTCTACCGAAACCTCTCAAGAAGAGGAGATTATCGAAGTAGAGGATGTTGAGGTCGAAGAGATGGATGAAGATGTTGATGTTCCTTTTGCGGTAATTGAAAATGTACCGGTATTTCCAGGGTGTGAAAACTCAAGCAATAAAAGAGCCTGTTTCAATAAAATGATCCAGAAGCATATCAGTAAGAACTTTCGCTACCCAGAGATTGCTCAAGAAATGGGCGTTCAAGGTAGGGTAAGTGTGATGTTTACCATTCAAAAAGATGGCAGCATTGGTAACATAAGAATGAGAGGGCCAGATAAGAATCTTGAAAAAGAGGCAGCGAGAATTATTGGTAAGCTACCAAAAATGACCCCTGGTAAACAGAGAGGTCGTGCAGTAAGAGTACCTTTCAGTATTCCTATTATGTTTAAGCTGCAATAAGAATATATCTACGATTTTTTTAAAAGCCCGTTCGCCATTTGGTTGAACGGGCTTTCTTTTTTGGTACACTTCTTGTATTTAACATAATACTAACATTTAAAATCAAGTATTATGAACAAAAACACAGTCAAGGCTGTTGGTTCTCACGGCAATGAGAACAACAGCGAAGCAACCAATGCAGCACACAAAGGGTGCAAGCACGATGCAAATCTACGAAAAAGAGGATTTCTACGCTTTCAAGTAGGATTGATACTCGCAATGGGCCTGGTCTTTTTGGGTCTAGAGGCTTCCTTTTTAATCAAAGACAAGTATATAGTTGAGGTTAGCTCTAGCGAGGAGCTTCCCGTTGAATACTATCCTGATTTGGCATTTATCGAGGTCGAAAAACCGGTAGAGGAGAAACTCGAAGTTTATAAACCAGTAGTTGACCCAATTAGTTTTGATATAAAAGATGATGATTTTGATAAAGGGGTAGAGTTTAAATCAGAACCTAAGGGTGATTATAATATAGATTTGAAATCCATTGATTATATTAATCCCATTAAAGAAGAGAAACTGATAATTCCCATTGATTTTGTAGAAGAGGTTCCTATATTTCCTGGTTGCGAGAAAGTGGCCAAGACAGAACGAAAAGCCTGTTTTCAAAAACAAATGCATAAGCACATACAGCGCAATTTTAGGTATCCTGAGTATGAGCGAACATTGGGTACAGAGGGTAAGGTATTCACTATGTTCAAGATCGATGAACATGGTAATATTATTGACATGCAAATGCGGGGTACCTCTAAGGGAATGGAAAAAGAAGTAGCCCGAATTATCAATAAGCTACCTAAAATGGTGCCGGGTAAACAAGGTGGTAGATCTGTTCAAGTGCCTTATAGTCTTCCGGTAGTATTTAAAATACCTGATTGACATGAACAATCGACTATAAAAAGGCCGGCAAATATGTTTTTGCTGGCCTTTTTATAGTTGAAAATAACAATTATTCTTTTTTTAAGCTCTTATAAAAAGTCTCTCGCATGCGCTTGGGGTTTATAAACCCATTGCCATGGGTTTTGTCATAAGGGGACAATAGATCGGTATTGTCCGATACCTCTTCCAATGATTTGCCCATTTCGATTTCACTGAGTACTTTCTCTTTAACAAATACTAACATATTCACATAGGATTCAAGCTCTTTTTTATTTGAAGGTCTACCGTGCCCCGGAATAATCTTCGTTTCGTCATTGATCAGTATCAATGCTTTTTTTTGAGCATTGATGTAACCCTCAACGCTACCGCCGTTTCTTAAATCTATAAAAGGATATCGGCCAGAAAAGTAGGTATCGCCCATATGCAATACATTGTTGTTGATAAAAAAAACCATGGCATCGCCATCGGTATGGGCATTGTGAACATGAAAGGCCATTATAATCTCGTCTCCGTCATAAAACGCAATATCGTCAGAGAACGAAACTTCGGGCAATATTTTATTGTCTAGCTTGTTGTTTTCCAAGAGTCTTTTTTTTAGGCTCTTTCGAACATTGTCATGGGCAACCACGGTGGTGGTCTTTGAATTGAAATTGGCATTTCCCCCTGTATGGTCTCCGTGCATATGGGTATTGAACAAAATGGAAATCGGCAGATTCGTTAACGTTTTAATGGCCTTTTTTATTTTATCGCTCAAAGGTGCAAATTGGTCATCGATCATAAAAACATTGTCTTGGCCAACAAATACGCCAATGTTACCACCCTTGCCGGTCAACATATATACATGCTCTGAAAGCGTGTCGATGTTTATGGTTACTTCTTCGTTCTGTGCTGCGATCAATTGCATAAAGCACACGCTCATTACAATCGGTTTTAAAATTTTTATCATGCTCATTATAAAGAGTTTAAGAGGTTTAGATAGGTGCTTCTTCAAAGATATGATAAACCTTTGTATTTCATTGCACAAGTAGCTTTCTGGGGCTATATTTGCATTTTGGTAAAAAATGATAATGAAAGCTGCGGTAGAAACAACAAATAGAGTATCATGGCGTGCGATATTTGCTGATTTTAAAGAGATTACCAAGGCACGACTTGCGGTCAGCGTAGTATTTTCGTCTGTAGCGGGCTATCTTCTTGCACCAGGTCAAATAAGTGCTATTTCCCTCTTATTACTCGCCGTTGGCGGGTATTGTATGGTTGGGGCGTCAAACGTCTTTAATCAGGTTATCGAAAAAGATTTGGATGCCTTGATGGACCGCACCAAGAACAGGCCTATACCTTCAGGTAGAATATCGGTCAACAGGGCAATGTCGATTGCCATTACCCTTACTGTTTTGGGTGTGATCTTGCTCTATATTCTCAACCCGAAGACAGCCATGTTCGGGGCGATATCGACATTTCTTTATACCAGTGTCTATACACCGCTCAAAACAAAAACGCCGTTAGCGGTCTTTGTGGGTGCGCTACCAGGAGCAATTCCCTTTATGTTGGGCTGGGTTGCGGCCACCAACGAATTTGGCATAGAACCTGGCTCGTTGTTCATGATCCAGTTTTTTTGGCAATTTCCCCATTTTTGGGCTCTAGGGTGGATGCTTGATGATGATTATAAAAAAGGAGGTTTTAAAATGCTTCCGACCGGAAAAAAAGATAGGGGTACTGCTCTGCAAATTATCATGTATACATTTTGGATGCTCATTATTTCGATTATTCCCGTTTTTGGCATTACGGGCAGTTTGCAATTGTCCATCCCAGCGGCAATAATCATATTTTTGATGGGCTTGGTGATGTTGTTTTTTGCCTTTCGCCTATATGAGAAAAAAGATAATGCCACGGCCAAGAAACTAATGTTGGCAAGTGTAAGCTATATTACCGTAATGCAGATCGTTTACGTAATCGATAAATTTTTATAGAATGGATTTAACAAAGGGTACCGAGACAAATAAGATTGTCAGATCAAAGAAAATGATGCTGTTGTTTGGTATTGTGAGCCTTATCATGGGTTTTGCTGGGTGGACAAGTGCCTATATCGTAAGCAGCTCAAGAGAAGATTGGGTGCGTGATATTGAACTGCCACAATCTTTCTATATAAGTACCGCAATTATAATTATCAGTAGCCTGACTTATATGTTGGCCAAAAAAGCCGTGCAGAAGTCCGAATCAAAATTGGCAACAACCTGGCTGTGGGTCACTTTGGGGTTGGGTATTACCTTTATCATTTTCCAGTTTGTTGGTTTTGGGCAAATGTTGGGTAATGGGTATTATTTTACAGGGCCTTCGAGTAGTATCAAAATGTCCTATATTTTTTTGATAGCGGCAGTGCACATTATTCATGTGGTAGCTGGGCTTATTTCACTATTGGTGGTTTTGTACAATCAAATTAGGGGCAGCTATTCTTCGTCAGAATATCTAGGAATGTCTTTGGGTGCCACTTTTTGGCATTTTTTGGATTTTTTATGGATATATCTGATCTTGTTTATGACGTTTGTAAAATAAATTGGCCTAAATTTGGTTTTGATAGTGATTCAGCTTTTGAAAAGCCAAAAAAAATGTAAATTTGTCAAAATTATAATCATACGATAGTTTAAAATATGGATTCTACAGTAACGACAGGTTCGAAAGAAAACGTTTGGGGTGGTGGCAATAGGCCTCTAAATGCAAGTTATGGAAAACTGATGATGTGGTTTTTCTTGGTTTCTGATGCCATTACTTTTTCAGGTTTATTGGCGTCGTATGGTTTTTCTAGGTTTAAGTTCATTGAAACATGGCCGGTTGCCGATCAGGTGTTTACCCACGTTCCTTTCTTTCACGGTAATTACCCAATGTATTATGTGGCCTTTATGACCTTTATCTTGATTATGTCATCAGTGACCATGGTATTGGCAGTAGATGCTGGCCATAACATGAAGAAGACAAAGGTAATATGGTACATGTTTTTGACCATAATCGGAGGTGCTATTTTTGTTGGGTCACAGGCTTGGGAATGGGCGACTTTTATTAACGGTAGCCATGGTGCTATCGAAACAAAAGGCGGTAGAATTTTACAATTTGTCAAAGCTGACACTGGTGGAAGAGCTGCATTGAGCGATTTTGCAGAGACCATACCAGGTGATCGAGTGAATCACGAACGAAAAAACGGGGTGTGGTATTATGAAGGGGCAGCGTTGCCATCATATTCCGTGAATGAAGTAATCGAAGGCTTTAAGGCCGACCCTAATATTCTTGTACGAACTGAGTCTATCATACAAGAGGGTGAAAAACAAGGCGAAAAAACGGTTCTTAATAGAGCGGAGTCATTGGCAAAACTGAATAGCGCATCTCAAGTGGTAGAAGGTGCCAACCTTATTCACAACGAATACGGCAGTAGGTTGTTTGCAGATTTCTTTTTCTTTATTACTGGGTTTCACGGGTTTCACGTAACCTCAGGTGTGGTAATCAATTTGATTATCTTTTTTAATGTTATTTTGGGCACCTATGAACGCAGGGGGCATTATGAAATGGTTGAAAAAGTAGGTTTGTACTGGCACTTTGTAGATTTGGTATGGGTATTTGTCTTTACCTTTTTCTATCTGGTATAACCTGAATTCGTTTTAAGTTCTTAATTGTAAACCTGTCTGCAGACAGGTGTTCTAATAAATAAAATATATAGCTGAAGAATGGCACACGCACACAAATTAGAAATTTTTAGAGGGTTGGTGAAATTCAAGTCCAACACCCGAAAAATTTGGGGGGTACTTATTTTTTTAACAATTGTTACTATCATAGAGGTTGCTTTGGGTATTACCAAACCTGATGGTCTTACTAGTTCTACATTTTTGGGAATGAAGGTGCTCAATTGGATATTCATTGCGCTAACCTTGGTAAAAGCCTATTATATCGCTTGGGATTTTATGCACCTACGTGATGAAAAAACAGGTTTGAGAAGGGCCATCGTTTGGATTCCTGTTTTCTTAGTGGCCTATTTGATTTTTATTTTGCTCTTTGAAGCAGACTATATATACAATATCTTCAAAGATGGTTTTGTAACATGGAATTTCTAACATTGAATTAACAGAATTAAAGGCGGCTCATTTGCCGTCTTTTTTTATTTTTGTTGGTGAGAAAGAATCTGTATAGGCATTGAATTTTGATCATCAAGTCTATCTTTTCAAACAGTTGTTTCCAATAGATATTTACCTTTTTTCCACCATTCATAGGTAATGGTTTCGATTATGAAAAAGACCTTCGTTTTAGCAGTACTTTTTGTTCTTCCCATTGTGGCCTATCTTTTTTTTGCTTCAGGTGTCACTAACTTTGGAAAACTGGCGTTACTTGCCGAAAATGTTATAGATGTTTCAGGCTATGATTCTTCGGTTTCTTTGGAAAATAAAATAACGGTATTGGGTTTTTTGGGAAATGATATAGCTAACAGAAAAGGGAATGCCTTCAACCTCAACCAAAAGATCTACAAGCGATTCTATCAATTCAAAGATTTTCAATTTGTTATGGTTCTTCCAAAAGGCACTGAAGAAGAGGTGGCCGAATTAAAGAAAGAACTTGGTAAGCTGGCCGATAGTAAGAAATGGAAATTTGTTTTTACAGAAAAAGAACAGATCAGAAACCAATTCAGGAGTTTAAAGACCAACTTGTCGTTAGACGAGAACCTTGCAACGCCCTATGTCTTTATCATTGACAAGAGCTTAAATTTGAGGGGAAGAACAGAAGATGAAGGTGTAAAATATGGCTTCAATACCAACTCAGTTGGCGAACTTCACAATTTGATGGTCGATGACATAAAGATCATACTGGCCGAATACCGTATGGCCTTGAAGAAAAATAATTTAGATCGTACAAAAAAATGAAAAGCAAATACACCTATGTTTGGATTTCGCTTGTGGTATTGATTTTCGGTATTGTATTCGTTCCTAGGATCGTTGATAGTATTAAAAACGGTACAGTTGTGAAGAACGACCGAATGAATGTGAAAGACAATACCGGTAAATTGGTCTTTGTGTTGATGAACGGTAAAAAACGAAAGGTTCCTGCTTTCGAGTTCTTAGATCAAGATAGCCTGCTGATCAGTAACGAAGATTACAAGGGCAAAGTATACGTGGTAGAGTTCTTCTTTACATCCTGTCCCTCTATTTGTCCTGTCATGAACGAAAATTTGGTTGCTATACAAGATGAATTTTCAGAATCTGATAACTTCGGAATTGCCTCTTTTACGATTACCCCTGACTACGATACACCAAGAGTCTTGAAAGAATATGCCGAGCAGCACGCTATTACCGATCTCGATTGGCACCTACTTACCGGTGATAGAGAAAAAATATATGAATTGGCCAATGCTGGTTTTAATATCTACGCCGCTGAAACGCCCGATGCACCTGGGGGGTTTGAACATGCGGGCCTATTCGCACTGATCGATAAGAACGGATTTATCCGTTCTCGGATAGATGAATTTGGCAATCCTATTATCTATTATCGAGGAACAATAACCCTATCACAAGGTGAGAGCGAAGAAGGTGAAAAAGAACAAATATCAATTTTGAAAGAGGATATTGAAAAGTTGTTGAAAGAATAGATGAACAATATAGCTCTGAAAGAAAAGAAATTCAATAGGTTGATTACGATTGTATCGGTTGTGGTGCCCGTTGTGGTTGCTATTTTGTTCGGGGTCAAGATTCCGAATGTAGAACGATTGGGGTTTTTGCCACCAATTTATGCTACGATCAATGGGTTGACCGCTGTTTTGCTATTGGTTGCCGTTTGGGCCATTAAAAACGGAAAAAGAAAGTTGCACCAGAATATAATGACGACCTGTATAGCTTTATCACTGGTTTTTTTGATGATGTATATCGTATACCACATGACCGCCGACTCCACTAGATTTGGAGGTCAAGGTACTATTAAATATGTATATTATTTTATTTTGATATCGCATATTATATTGTCGATAACGATAATACCATTGGTATTGAAAACCTATGCCAGAGCGTATTCAGGTAAATTTGAGAGTCATAGAAAGTTGGCAAAAATAACCTTTCCTATATGGCTCTATGTGGCGATTACTGGCGTGGTTGTATATTTGATGATATCACCCTATTACCTTCCTTGATGAACGAAAAAAAGCTTATACCGTTATTGTTGATAATACTGATTCTTCCCGGGTCGGTAGAAGCGCAATGTGCAATGTGTCGTGCAGTACTTGAAAGTGAGGGCAATGTTTCTGTTGCCGAGGGTATCAATAATGGTATTGTTTATTTAATGGCGATTCCATATATATTAGTCGGTGTGGTTTTTTATGTCGTGTACAAAAAAATGAAGAATTAGGCATGGGCCTAATTTTAACATTTTTTTTAAGGCTTCTACTGTAACAATAGTTGAATTTTGTAGTCTTATACGCATACAACGATTTCCCCTAGTTGTATTCATCAATCAATTAAAACGACCA
>CAZEUV010000008.1:0-54040 GCA_964515285.1 uncultured Maribacter sp.
GGTACGGATTCCCCTATCGGAACCGCCAGTGCGGCCAGTACTTTGTCAGCCCCAGAACAGTTGATTGTAACAGATAGTCCTTCAAATGATATTCAATTAGAGATAATCAATGGTAATGTGGCCGTTATGATACGCTCTATGGAAATCTCTGGCCCCGATGCTGCTCATTTCTCCATTGCGTCCGGAGGGCTTACCCTAGCATTGTTGAAACCAAATACGGTTCATACTATTTCTATGACAACTTCTGATATTTCCGTAAATAGGAACGCCGTACTGACCATTAATTATGGAGCTGATTCATCTATTGCCATAAATTTATTGACTAGCCAGACAATCCCAGTGGCCCTGGCCACGGCCACCCCTCTAGTTGGAACCGCACCGTTGAACGTGTCCTTTACGGGCAATGGTTCTACGGATGATAACGGGGTAACGGGATACCTTTGGGATTTTGGCGATGGCACGACCTCGACCGATACCGATCCCTCGCACACCTATACAGGTGCAGGAATATACACGGCCACGCTAACAGTTGTGGATGCCGAGGGGCAAGAGGATTCCGATTCTGTTGTGATAACGGTTAACGACAGTACTATGGACGGTGTGACCAGTTTTACCCTTGTCAACGCAGAAACGGATACCGACCTGTTTACCCTAACCGAAGGTATGCAGATAGAAATCACCGATATTCAGGGTATAGGGCTCAATATTCGGGCAAATACAAATCCGTCTGCGGTGGGTAGCGTCTTGTTGTCGCTTTCAGGGTCGGTGAACAATACCCATATGGAAAACGTGGCACCCTATGCCCTGTTTGGCGATGTCGCAGGTAATTATACGGGTGCGGTATTGCCATTGGGCGATTATATAATGAGTGCAACATCGTATAGTGGTTCAGGAGGTAGTGGAAGCGAGGGAGGCACATTGACGGTAAACTTCTCTATAATAGAAGACGTGGTAATTGGGCCGAACAATCCCCCAGTGGCCCTGGCCACGGCCACCCCTCTAGTTGGAACCGCACCGTTGAACGTGTCCTTTACGGGCAATGGTTCTACGGATGATAACGGGGTAACGGGATACCTTTGGGATTTTGGCGATGGCACGACCTCGACCGATACCGATCCCTCGCATACCTATACAGGTGCAGGAACTTATATGGTAACCCTTACGGTTGTAGATTTTGAAGGTCTTGATGATAGCGCCTTTGTAACCATATCTGTCGGCAGTGATAATCAAAATACCGTTTCAAGTCTTACTCTGATAAATGCCGACACCAATACAGATCTTTTTGATTTGTTAGACGGAATGCAGATAGATTTTGTTGATGTACAAGACATGCTATTGAGCATTCGCGCAAATACAAACCCTTCTACTGTTGGTAGTGTTTACATGACTATATCAGGTGAGGTTACGGCAACTAGAATTGAAGGTGTTGCGCCCTATGCACTGTTTGGGGATTATTCAGGAAACTATATTGGTCGCCTATTGCCAGTAGGTAGTTATGTGATCAACGTAACCCCATACAGCGGTCCTGGTTTAACTGGGGTTGTTGGAACCACATTAACCGTTCATTTCTCTATTATTGAACAGAATGCAGCGAAAACAAGAGGTGTCAATACAGTGCCCAAAGATGAATTTGGCAATGACATCACTCCAAATAATAGTCTTGTACCTTCAATGCGTAAGATACAGGTTTATCCGAACCCAGCTACTACCATAGCATGGTTGTCGCTTTCTGATACGTCGATGGAAATAACTCAAATATATGTTTATGATATTAGTGGTCGTTTGATTCGGAAAGACAATGCACCTTTAAAGGTAGAGCGAGGATTATATGAATATAATGTGAGTAATTTGGTAAGCGGAACGTATTTCTTAAGTGTAAAAACAAATACATCCAGTGTGTTTCAATATAAACTTCTAGTAAAGAACTAGAAGCATTGTGTGAATGGATACTTAAAACCCCGAACCTTGGCTAAGGTTCAGGGTTTTAATGAATATCGAATAGGTGTTATTGGCGAAACCTTTCAATGGTATTTTCAATAATGTGATGCAGGAGTTCTTTGGTTTTCTTTGAAACCGTAAGACTTTTCAATGCATTTAGTTGGTTCAGATTGTGGACATCAGAGGCGATAAAATCGATGAGTCCTTCCTCGATTAATTTAAAGGCTATTTTTGAAACTTCTTTGCCATAAAAATCACCTAAAGACAAGGCGTTCAATTGAAAAAGAATACCCTGTTGCTTGTACTCGGTGTATTTACGTAGGTTGTTGTGCAGAAAACTATATCGTTCAGGGTGCGCAAGAATAGGAAAAAATCGATTATTCGCGACTGCTACAATAGCACCATCGAAATTTATAGGGCGTTGTAAATAGCTCATTTCCACCAATAAATTTTCTTTTCTCATTGGCATGATTTCGCCTTGGTCCAGAATGGTTTCGAAATTACTATCTATCATGTGTTCTGCCGAAGCGGATATTGTAACACCTTTCAGGTAGTTGTTTGTCAACTCGTTGTTCAAAAGCGCTAAGGAATCTGCAATACTCTTGGGTGTGTTCGGATAGTAGTTATGCATGATATGCGGTGTAGCGATAAAATTGCTTACCCCGAATTCCCCGAATCCCTTAATAAGAGCTATGGAGTCTTCAACGGTCTGGGCCCCATCATCTATTCCAGGAAGGATATGGTTGTGTATATCTACAAACCCTTCCAAGAGGTCTACCAAATATTTTTTTCTAAAGAAACTTACCATGAATAAAAGCATTGGTCGGTTAACACGCTATTAGGTAAACACAAATTATGCCAATTTAGTATGTTTTTATAGCAACTAGTTCAGTTATACTGGTTGAAATTGATTAGGGGATGCTTAAAAACTAACCAATAATTTTCCTCTTAAATAAAAGGGGGTTCCTGGTGTGAAGTGAATTTCCTCAACAGGATCGGATTCGTTCATCAATCTACTTTCTGTTGCAAACTGAGTTTCGTTCCATTCTGAGTTAAAAAGATTTTCTACTACAATACCAAAAGTCCAATTATTATATGAATAATTCAGGTTTAGGTCGGATATAAAATACCCTTTGGCAACGATGGTATTGTCTTCATTGGCAGGTCTGTCTTTAATGAAGCGATAATTGATATCTCCTGAAAAATTCTCTAAATCACGAAATGAAAGCCCACCACTGGAAGTCAAATCCGGTGATAGGGGAATGAAACTAGCCCCTTGAGGGTTTTCAGTACTTCGGGCGTAGGTATAATTGATGTCACCGTGAGCATATAACCACTCGGTCAATTGATAATTCAGTCTAAGATCAATGCCGTACCTCAGTGATTTCCCCTTTGGTTCTACAATGCCGGCATCGCCCACATATACAAACTCTTGCTCTAGAAAGAGGATCCAAAGTGCTGCATTTACGATTAGTTTTTTACTAGGTTTGAATACCGTACCTAAATCTGCAGAATATGCGGCAGGAAGTATTTCTTTGTCTGTATTGGAAATTACGACCCTACTGTCGTTTGAATGAAAGCCAATGCCTGTTTTTCCGTACAGCTGTAGATTGGTAGAGGCCGCATATATCACATTTAGTTTTGGCCCCAAGAACAGTTTGTTTTTACTTTCGGCACTATTGGTTTCTAGAAGGAGGTTTTTGTAGTTGAATTTGAAATAGTCCATACGTAAACCAGGATTTATCGTCCATTTGTTTTTTTTATAGGAAAGGTTCAAAAACCCATAAACATTCAATTCGTCAACATTACCATAAGCGAGCCTTTCCAATAGCGTTTTCTTATTTTTTGTATGTGACAATTGCAGATCGTTGATGTCATCATATCTAAACCCTAAACCTGTATCATATCTTAGTTGTGAATCGTGGTCGCCGATATGAACAGAACGTTCATAAAAGGTTTCGGTGCCTATGATGGTACGATCCTCTTTTTGATGTATTTGATCCGCATTTACCGGGTCGACCAAGAAAAAAGTGAAATTTGAAAACAGTTCAAAACCGTATTTGGAAATATACGCTTTCGTTTTTATTCTAGAATGTTCATTGAGCTGTACACTATGGTTGGCCCAGAAATTTGACCTGCTAGTAGTACCACCCTCGGTATCATCAATAGCACCAAATCTACTGATAATACCTTGGTCAACCGCTCGTTGGGGTATCTGTCCCGAAGCATCCCATTTACTTTGAAAGTGTGAGATCGAAAGGCTGAGTTCTTGATTTTCGTAGTTATTGAAATTGTACCTTCCCATAAGGTTGAAACGATTGAAATTTTGGGACGATTCAAAAGCACCGTCTGAAAGCACCAATTCTGAAGCTATATAGGAATTACCGTAATCCCCTTCGGTTATTTTAAATAGCCCTAGGGAGCGAAGACTATTGAACATGCCCGCCTCCAGTGAAAGCTGATTTTTATCTATACGTGTTTTGATTTTTAAATCAACATAGCCCGCCGTGTTGAAATTGCCTTTGTTGGCGTAATAAGCACCTTTGCCAAAATCAATGTTGTCAATGGTTTCCGGAATGATAAAATGCATATCGGCATACCCTTGCCCATGAGCGTGGGATACCATGTTGACAGGAACACCATCTATGTCAATAGCAATATCGGTACCGTGATCGATATCAAAACCCCTTAGAAAAATCTGTTCTGCTTTACCACCTCCTGCATGTTGACCGATAACCAGACCAGGGACTTTTCGAAGAATTTCTTGTGATGATTTTACAGGATTCATCTTAATATCGATATTAACCAATTGGCTCAAAACATTTATTTTAGAGACCAAAACAACTTGATCTAATGACACTGCCGATTCTATCAACATAATTTGGATGGGGGTATCAAGTTGACTTTTGTCGATGGTAATCTCTAGGGTTTTAAAACCTAAGCTACTGAAAACAATCAGATAATCTATCGAAACATCATCCAGTTCGAAGTAACCTGAAACATTGGTATAGGTATAACCACCTGTAGCTTTATTAAAAACCGCTACACCGTTAATAGGTGTATTGTCTTCGTCAACGACTGTACCCCGAAATTCATGGGCACTTGTATTGACAACGAATCCAAAGAAAATAAAACATACAATATATTTCCTCATTGTACTGGCTTTATATGGGCAATGAACACAATACCATTGCCATACTTTTTATGGTATTGATCAGGTTGTAAAATATGTGGGGAATTATGGGGTAGGGACAAGGTTTTTTAAATCGTATTTTTAAGTTCCAGACCTAACCGATTGGGTATTTCGGGGGCTCTTTAAGCTTGTTAAAAAATCCTTTTAATGATTTTTTTTGGACGATCGAAAAGCCATGTGGAATTTTTGGCTCTACAAATTTATAAAGTTCAAATCGAGAAATAAAAAGATATTTGTCTAGTTTGGTTTTGGAAAGGAAGGTCTCGCTCGACTCACTTTTTTTGTTGATATTTTTAAAAATTCCGTCAATCAAATCCAATACATAATGATTATGGTACATACTGTTAATTTCATGTTTGTTATGGACATGGGAAAAACCTTCTGGCCCCACAATGGTATCATGTGGTATAATATAACCTGGTATTTCCAAACAATGTGATATGGTATGCAGCGCGGTTCTGACCTGTTGGTGCAACGGATATATCAAATAGCAAATACCTATCAACAAAGCTACCTGTTTTAACAATAGTGGCTCTAAGCCTTTAACATACACTTTTCGCATTGGTTTTAGTTTTCTAAAAGTGCTATCAGGGTTTCTTCTATATACTTCGCATAGTCGGCTATGGTAGGCAACTCGAATATTTTGTTCAACGGGAATTTCATTTCAACTTCTTCGTTGATTCGGGCAGTGACCCGAATAGCCGCTAAAGAATGTCCGCCCAAGGCGATAAAATCATCATGAATACCAACCTGTTTCAATTGCAGTACTTCTTTCCAAATGTTGGCCAAAAGAGATTGTATTTCTCCATTTGGAGTTACAAACGGTGTTTCCATCTCTAATTGCGAACTGTTCAGGGTCTTTAAGGCGACTTTGTCCACTTTTCCATTACTTGTCAAAGGTAGTTCATCAATGAATTTGAAATAGGTGGGCACCATATAGTCAGGAAGTTCTTTTTTTAGGTGGTTTGCCAGATCTTTCGAACTGATTTTTTGTTTTCCCGTGTAATACCCGACCAATCGTTTTCTATCGATATCACTTTTATTGGATTCTTGATACCCGATTTCATTCATAATACGCTTGACTTCTTTTTCGTCGATAACCTCATTGATTTCCTCTAAGGTTTCCGATCTGGTTTTGTGGCCCATACGAACGTCCCAACTATACGGGAAGGAATAGTTGCTATACCCTTTTTCTTTTTTATGCACATAAATGCCCACCTGATTGATCAGGCAGTTTGTTGAACGCCCTGTGTCAGTGGGCCGTACCCAGCCTATTTTTTCTTTGAGGTAAATGAGCATTTCTTCAAGACTTACATCGCTATATCGATAAAAGTCAACAAATTGTACCTTATTGAAAGTGTCATTGTAGTCGAACATTGAAACATCTAAGTGCTTTTTTACGGCATCTTCTTCTTGATGATATAGTTTTCGGGCTTCGAGTATGGTTTCGTCTATAGTGGAAACATCAATATCTTCGTTCCAGAACAGTTCTTCGGTCAGTCGGGTTTCGAAAAACTGCCCTCTTGATAGGCCCGTAACTACGAACGGAATCTTTTTCTCTAGAGCGATATTCGTGCTCAACGTATAAATAGTTTTAAAACAACCGTCGCACACATTTTGGTGGCGGTTTAGGCTATCTATAAAGATTTTGTTCATATGTTGGGTCTGTCCATAAATATGGTCAACGCCCAAACTTTTGACAACCTTGTCAATATTGGCTTTTGCTTGCCCTGAAATATAACCATTGTCTAATGTAAAGGCTAAAACGTTTAGCCCCATATCAACAAGTTGGGCCAAAATATAGGTGCTGTCTTTTCCACCACTTAAGAGTGAGATGCAATCATAACGAGGGTTTTTTCCCTTTTGTGAAGTGAGAATACGCTTCAATTCATCTTCTGTCTTAAAATAACGCTGCGCTTTGTTTTTGTACCCTTTAAACGCATTACAAATATGACACACTCCTTTTTTGTCAAAATCAGTATTTGGGTAGTTTGAAGGTAAACCGCATTCAGAACAGTTTATCACTTCATTTTCAGGAATTCTTTTTTCGTTTTCTATCAAAACCACGGCGGTATTTTCAACGCTATCGTGCTTGAGTATGTTCGCTTCAATATCGGCAAGTTCTATACGAAAGCCACCGAGTTTGATCTGTTCGTCGATTCTTCCTAAATATTCAAAATCACCCGACGAATTAATCCGGGTCAAATCGCCGGTTTGATATAATTTATCACTTGAATCAAAGGGGTTATCGATGAATTTTTTGGATGTTAATTCGGGTAAACTCAAATAACCATCTGCCAAACCGGCACCAGATATATACAAAGACCCGATAACGCCTTCAGGAACCAAGTTCATATAATCGTCAAAAATATAGGCTTGCGTGCCTGTAATGGGCAATCCGATAGGAACTGAAGCTTTCGTATGTTCGTTTATATCAAATTTGGAAACAAGGCATCCTATGGTAGCCTCGGTCGGGCCATATTCATTAAAAACACGAAGTTGACTGCCAAATCCTTTTTGAATAGCTGATGCAATTTTCGTTTTAAAATTTTCGCCGCCTACAATCATGGTTTTTATTCGGGAAGTGGCATAATCGTCACCTTGAATCAAAGCTAGATGTGAGGGTGTAAGTTTTATGCTGTTCACTCGGTTTTCTTCTAATACTTCTATTAAAGAAACATCGGGCCCAGTATTACTTTCTTTGTATACGACTAGTTCACCACCTGTTACCAATGGCAAAAAGGTCGCGGTGACGGTCAGATCAAATCCGATAGCGGTAAACAAAGGAAATATGAACTTGTCTTCTGTGGCATAATATTCTTTCGCCCAATTCAAATAATTGGAAATTGCGGTATGGGAAATCAAAACCCCTTTAGGATTTCCTGTTGAACCTGAGGTGTAGATGATGTAAGCTATATTCGTTGTATCGGATGTTATATTTTCACTTTTGAAATTTTGGTTTTCAGTATATTCTAATTCAACATCTAAAGATATGGTCTCAACTGAACTTGCGATTAGATTATGTTGCAAACTATCGTTGGTAAGAACCAGACTGCAATTTGCATCTTTTAAAATAAACGAAACGCGTTGTATCGGTTGGTCCGAAGAAATTGGAATAAATGTTGCCCCAATTTTAAGAACGGCAAGTACCCCGATTATATATTCAGGACTTCTTTCTATATACAAAGCCACCCTTTTCTCTGGCTCTATGCCCTTTGTTGCAAGGTGGTGGGCTAATTGATTTATTTTATTATTAAGCTCTTCGTAAGTGTACATTGTCTCTTTATGGCGAACTGCTATCGACGAAGGCATTTTTTTTGCCTGTTCATCGAATTGATCTAAAATAGAAGTGAACTTACTATTGGATTTTTGTGGTTGTAAAAGGATACCATTTGCTTCTTCATCAGTTACTAAAGGAGGCTGTTGAACAGTTTGATCGATGTCATGTATCAAAGCATCGAGTACATTCAAAAAATGATTGGGAACTTTTTTGATCAATGCATCATGAAAGACATCGGTATTTAGATCAAAATGGATTTCTATATTCCCGGAGGCATCCATGTCATAAACATGGCATCTCAAATCATGAGCTGCGTCACAGTGCCCGGGGTGAATCCATTCCGAATTCATTGGTAATCCATCAAATTGAGAAAAACTGGCATTGATATAGTTCAGAACCACATTAAAGCTTCTACTTATCTCGGCATTTGACACTCCTGGTTGAGCATACCTGAGGTAATTGTTGGTTTCTAATTTTATGCGTTCAAAAACCTTTAAAAAAGTATCATGTTCTTCAAAATCAATTACTAGTGGATAGAACTCTATAAATAAGCCTGGGGTTTGTTTGAAATTTTTGGTGGGCCTGTTGTGCGAAGGAGTACCAATGGCCAGCTTTTTCTGGCCACTCACCCTGTATGAAAAAGAAAAAAGGGTTGTAATAAAAAGATTGAATAGTGTTAGATGTTGTGTCCATGATCTGATTTCTGTTCTTTGTGCAAGCTCACGTAGTTTATTTGAACGATCGACACCTAGTTTTACGGAGACCCTTTTAGCTCTAGTTGTTGAATTACTGTTCTTTTTACCATATAATTTAGGAGGGTTTTTTAGCGATTTTATCCGGTCATGCCAATATGATTGTGAGGCTTTTATATTCTCGTTGGACCTTTCTTGTTTTTCAAAAAGAACATAAGAACTGAATAACGGAATTTCTTTGGTGTTTTTCAAACTATTCGTCAGCAAATGGCCATATAACTTAGACATTATATCATATAGAATGGTTGATGACGTGGCATCGGTAATAAGATGGTGTACGTTCAAGAACCAAATGTGCCTCTTTTCGTTCACTTTGATAAGAATAGAATCAAACAAAGGTTTAGAGAGGTCAAAAGGTTGTTGACTTCTCTTTTCTATCCAATCTTGAATGGCCATTTCATCTATTGTGGTGAAATCAACAACTTCTATATGATATGGTATGTTTTGTAAAACAGATTGGTAGGGAATACTATCAATTTCGGTAAATATGGTGCGGAGAGCATCTGCCCTATTAATCAATTCTTGAAATGCAGTTTGAAATTTTTGTACGTATAGTGGCCCTGAAATATCAAAGGAGTGTGCCATATTGTACAACGGAGCCTCGGGGTTCATCTTTTGCCCTGTCCAGATTGTAAGCTGGCTTTGTGTCAATTCTGAGTATTCTATATCTTTATTATGACTCATGTTCAGTACTGAATCTATTTTTTTGATAGATAATCATTGATATGCCCAACGGTCATAAAATTTTCAATGACCATATCTTCTGGTGGCACTTTAATATCAAATTTGGTTTCAATAAATAGAATAAGTTTCATCATACCCAAAGAGTCGAGTATGCCCCCGCCCAAGAGGTCATCTTGTGCATCCAGTTCGTCGTCCATTTCATTGTTTAACAATGTTTCTTGTATGTACTTGATTAAAATCTCATTCATATTATAGGGCAATTAGGTTTTTTTTAATAGCAGTAAGGTCAGTTTTTCCTGAACTTGTTCTTGGAAATTGTTTTAAAACATTTATTTTATGAGGAACCGCATAAGTGGGCAGGTGTTTTTTACAGAAACCCATGAGTTCAAGAGTATCTAGCTTTAAATTCGAAGAAGACAAAACTGCGGCGATAATATTCTTGTCATTGTTCTCGTTTTCAATTACGCAGACTGCTGCTGCTTTTACCTCTTTATGACCCGTCAGAACAGCTTCGATTTCATCGATTTCGATGCGGTGACCCCTGATTTTGACTTGCCTATCTGTTCTTCCCAAAAACAGAAAGTCGCCTTTGCTATTTTGTTTTACAAGATCACCGGTTCTGAAATAGACATGTTCTATGTTGGAACCGATTTTCTCTTTATATAGGGAATCATTGGTCATACGTTCATTGTTCCAATAGCCCAGCATCATCGTAGGTGTTCTTACGAACAACTCACCGGATTCGCCATAAGATACTTCTTCATCTTTTTCATTCAAGATTTTATACTCTGTTTTGTCCCAAACCTTACCGATTGGAATCTGCTCTTCTAAATCGGGAATGTGATTTAGATTATGGTAGGTGCATTGATTTACTTCCGCAGGACCATATACGTTTGAGAATTTGGTGTTTGGCCAGCATAGCATTAAGGCTCTAAGGTATTTTATGGTAAAATTTTCCCCTCCAAACAAAACCCACCTTAGGCTTTGTAAATTGTGAGTTTTTAGCGCACCACTTAGCCAAAGTTGAATTAATGCCAAGGGCACCGAATACCAAACCGTGAGTTTTTCAGCTTCGATTAGTTTTGCAAGACTTACCGGGAATTTTGTATGGGCATCAGGTATAATGACGGTTGTCGCCCCTGCATACGGAGAAGAAAAATACCCAAAAGTTGAAATATCAAAATGAAGGGGTGCATGGTTGCCAACTCTGTCATTACTGTCTAGGCCATATAGATTCGCTGAAAGTTCAGCATAGGCCAAGGCACTGCTATGGGTGTGCATGATTCCTTTTGGAGTGCCTGTTGAACCAGAGGTATACATAATGTACGCCAAGTCATGCCCTGATATTTTAAGGTTTTTATAATTCTCTAAAGGAATATTATAAATAGTTTTCCAAGAAACATGACCGAGATCTTCAGATAGGCCTATAATCTGTTTTATGGGACTATCTTCCTCCAATACTTTTAAGATTCTTTTGGATTGTTTTAGGGTCGTTACCAAAAATCGAATGCCACAGTCGTTCAGTAAAAATAAGGTACGGGCATGAGGTGCGGTTGAATCTAAGGGAACATAGGCTGCACCTGATTTGAGAATACCGTAAACCGCTACTACCGTTTCTATACAGCGATTCATATATATGCCTACCCGATCACCTTTTTTGACCCCAGAACGTATTAAATGGTTGGCCAGTTGACTTGTTTTGAAATTTAAATCTTCATAAGTAAGATATTGATCACCACAACGAAAAGCCTCATTGTTCGGAAACAATCTCGATGAGTTTTCTAATATGTCTGGTAGGGTCTTTACCATTTCTTTTGAAATATTTGGCTGAGGTCGTTGATTATGGGTTTTAGAGCCCAAGAAGATTGGCTATTATATTTCGTTGAATATCAGAGGTGCCAGCGTAGATGACTCCTCCAACAGCATCTCTGAGGTCTCTCTCGATTTCATTTTCGGTCAAGTACCCACT
Organism: uncultured Maribacter sp.; assembly: GCA_964515285.1. GTDB lineage: Bacteria > Bacteroidota > Bacteroidia > Flavobacteriales > Flavobacteriaceae > Maribacter_C. The sequence continues at coordinate 11,817 of CAZEUV010000008.1, forward strand.
TCCACCTCTTGAACGAATAGCATCAAGGCTTGAGGCGACAAAACTTTCACTGAGTTGCAATTTCAACAAGGCTGCTTCCATCATTGCTGATTTATTTTGGCTTTTTAGCCATGCTACTTGATATAGTAAAAGCCTTGAGGTTTCAAGTCGCAACTTCATATTCGCAATACGATTCGAAACCGATTGGAATTCACCAATTGATCTGCTAAACTGTTTTCGTTGTTTCACAAAATCGATAGTTTGCTCTAATTGTCGCTCCATGGCGCCCAATTGGCTGGCTAGTATACTACAACGATCGTATTCTAGTGAATGTGTCGTTATACTCCAACCTGCTCCTTCTGCACCAAGTCTGTTTTCATCGGGAACAAAACAATTTTCAAATGTCAAATCACCAATGGGTACGGTTCTAAGTCCCATTTTTGGTTTGTTAAGACCTTGGGTGAATCCTTTGCTAGCTTTTTGAATAAGAAAACCGCTAATTCCCCATTTTCCCAATTTTGGATTTGTACTTGCAAAAATAAGGGCAACATCTGCAACTGGGCCGAAGGTAATCAGGCGTTTACTTCCATTTAGAATATACCCGCCATCCACTTTTTTAGCGGTTGTTTCCATATTGAAGACATCGGATCCTGCATTGGTTTCCGTTAAGCCATGGCATCCTATCCATTCTCCTGAAGTGAACTTCGTTAAAAATTTATTTTTTTGTGATTCATTGCCAAACTGGGCAATGGGCAATTGAACCGTCCACATTTGGGCGTTTAGGCTAAAAGGAAGCCCATTGTCTTTACAACCATACCCTAAGCCTTCCATTGCTAAGGTTGCTGAAAGTATGTCTACCTCTTTTTTTTGGCCTCCATAGGCCAGGGGGGCGGCCAAACCTTGTATACCAAAATCAGCACATTTTTGCCAGTCAGCTCTAGAGAAGGTACATTCTAGATCTCGTTTTGCAATAGAATCGTTTAACTGTTCTTTTGCAAATTCAATTACACGTTCTTTAAAATCCAGTTGTTCTTTTGTCCAAGATAAATCCAAAATACTTATGGTTTAATAGGTTTTTCTTCTTTTTCAAACAAGGTTCATGATGTCAATAAACTCTTGATTTGGGTCAAGGTAAAGATACCTCAAATTGTATGGTTTTTCAAATGAGAATGGTGCTACTAAGCTGATTATTCGTTAAATTGAACGAAAAGTACAGATATAAACAGAAACTGTAATTAGCATGAGCAAGAATTCAATTTTGCGCTACTTGATTTCTTTCAAACAATATCTACATAGTTTTTGGAACGAAAGTCAGGAAAATACACCTGAAAAATGGTTAAGGCTTGTTCCAAGAATTCTGGTTGTGGTCATCGTTTTTTTTGTTCTGAACAAGGTAATTCCTCCAATGGTCACTTTGCCATTTGAAGCGTATTACAATGATTTTCTGTTCTTGGAATTTCTTAAAAAAAGTATCTCTGCTTATTTCATATTGGGAATAGCTCTTTTATTGGTCTTTTACTTCCTGAAAAAACTGCTCATGCCCTGGGAAAGCCTTGAACAAGGTAAAACGGTAAAATTCTTTATCTTATTCGTATGTTGCATTTTGGTATGGAAGCATGGCACCCACGATTATAACCTATTATTCGACCAAGGCTATTATACAGATAGAATCGTACTATTGTTGTCATTGATTCTTGTTTATTGGCGACCTGTGTTCACGTTGCTTTTTCTATGTATCTTATTTCCAATAGTGGGTCAACTTGAAGTACTAGAGGTTTTCGCTCGTTCGACCACCTTCTTGTTAAGCAGGGTGATTATCCTATTTATTGCATTTTTCATAATCAATTTGTTCAATAGGGGTTTTCGTTTTATTGATTTTGTTTTTATGCTTGGCTGTCTTGTGGCTTCGAATTATTTTGTCTCGGGATCTGGTAAGATCATACTTGGTGAATGGATTTTCAATGACCAAACAAACTACCTTATCGCCGCTACTTATACAAATGGGTGGCACGCCCATTTGGATCCCGACTCGATTTCTGAGCTGATACGTTTTATGGACAAATTCAATATGCTTACAAGACTTTTTTCTGTTACTGTAGAATGTGGGCTTGCGTTTATGTTCTTTCATATAAAATGGGCTCGATGGTTATTGATCGGAACGATTCTTATGCATTTGGGAATCATGTTTTATTCTGGAATTTTTTTCTGGATGTGGATGCTGCTCATTGTGGCAATGCTCTTCATCTTTAGAAAAGAAAGGTTCTCGGAAGCGTTGATTTTTAACAAAAAACATTTTGTCATTGCTATTGCACTTGTCGTCAGTGGAAGATATTGGGTAGGGCCAAGTCCAAAAGTTTGGTTTGATTCTCCGATAAACTATACGTATAAATTCGAAGCTGAGATGAATAGTGGCGCAAAACAAATGCTACCACCCGATTACTTTTCCCCATATGATGTTCAGTTTACCTTTGGTGGTTTCAAGTATTTAAATGATAAGGGTCCACTTCTAGAGGTTTTATGGGGAGCAACCGGATCAAGAGATTTGCACGGATACTTTCAAAAACAGGTTAGAACGGTAGAAGAAATATTCGATTATGAAAAAAAACACGGCCGAGTTTATGCGAATCAACCTCGCAAAGAATTCTTTGAACAATTTATCAAAGACTACGTCAGAAATTGCAATGACCGGGATAAGGGCGGAAATTTGATTTCCTATATCAAAGCACCCAGGTTATTATGGACCTTCCCTAAATGGGTAGATGACCTTAACGAACAAAAAATTCTAAAGGTCAACGTATATGAAGTTACCTCTTATTATTCAGATGAAACCGGTTATAGGGAAATTAGAAATAGAAAGCTTTTGAGTATTCCTATTTTATTGAAGGAGGATTAGTGGTTTAGGGAATGTCTATCGACAATACTTTTCTCTTTCGGATCTCCTGATAATTTTCACCATCAAAAAAGGACAGCTTTTGGTAAATATCTATTTTAGAGATATTGCTTTTACCTTTGTAGGTTGAAGCTTTTGTAATGGGGAAAATCACCCGTTGTGGAGGGGCGGATATAGCCCTGAACCAAGGATTCATGGTCAGCTTGTATTTTTTCTCCGTGACAAACCGTATCAAATATCGTTTAAACGCTATAGAAAGTTCAGGGTTGAAGCGATTCGTTCCTAATTTTTTTTCCAAAGCCAAAACTTGGTCAGCAGTTTTTAATTTCAAAAGCCCTTTTACTACCCTAGCCTCTGTAGAAACACCCCAATTAATTGGTAGTGTTTGATTTTTGTGAATGAAATGAAACCCATTGCTCCATGTATAGTCGTAATATTTTGGCCAAAAAAAATGAGAGGGCAAATCTGATTTCTTTCCAAACTCATCTTCAACCTCAAAAGTGTATGTGTAGTTTATAGGGGCGTCATGCCATGCGTAAACACCAGGCCTTAACCATTTGGAGGAAGCGAGGATCAAGAAAGATGATAACAGTAGGTGCCAAACGGTAAATTTTCTAACTATGGTTTTGAAGGTTTCCTTTTTCCAAAAAAAATACAACAGTGTTAGTTCAAAGACCAACCATGGCCAAAACAAAATTCCTGTCATCACGAATACCAGTGTATGAAAGAAGATAAAACCTATTAAAAAGAAATGAACGGTTTTAAGTTTGCCCCACAGTATTAAAATACACCCAACCTCGAGCACTAGTGTAAAGGTTTTTAAGAGCACATTGAATTTCGATATAAAAACAGTGATTTCAGACAATAGTTCATTGCTGATAAAACCAAGCCACCCATCAGCGTACATACTTGGCAACAATAGATAAATATGGTTTTCGGTAAGCCAATTAAGTTTTAATTTACCATATCCTGCTGGAAAATAGCTAGCTGCAGTGAGGCATAATAACAAGAAGACAAAGGGCGTGATTTGCCAACGTGATTTGCCATAGATCATCCATACCAGCAGCTGTGTTGAAAACAAGGTTAGTATCCTTATGGGTAGTTCGGTAACACTCCAGTTACTAAACGGAACAGGTTCACCAAAGTGAATCAGGATGGGAAACAGAAGATATGGTAGTAAAAAGAACGGCCGCCAAATCACCAAAACGGCCAGAAGGAGCATGAGGCTTCTTTCCAAGAAAAACCGCTCATAGATAAAGTAATCGAAGGGAAAGGTAATATGGGTCCATGCTAAAAGACACACACAGATTCCGATGATCCATCGAAGATTATTACCTCCTTCAAATATTTTCCATCTGACAAACATCAGTTTTCTGTGCCATATGAGGACAAGGGCGATTGCTAGCCCTGGCAGGACGAGCATTACATTGCCCTTAAAATACAGGGTCGGGTCAGTAGCCAGCAACGATTCACTAAAACTGAATGGATCGATTTCGGTTAGCAAACTGTACCACGTATTGAAAAATATAAAAGAGATTCCTAAAACTCCAATCTGCAGCAGGGAAGGAATTGCCCCGTAAAGGGTTTTGGGCAATATTTTCTCCAAAGGCTTTAAAAATGCAGGTGTCATAAAGTCTGTATTGACCAAGTGTTCCCTATAGGGTAGAGCTTAGACCTGAATGGGTTTTAACAAAAAGTGATATGGGTTTTTGGCGTCTTCAGAAATGTTTTCAATGGCGACTTCCAATCCTATTTCAAATTTTATGGCGAGTTCCAAAAACAAATCCATTACCACTTGGTCTTCGAGAGCCCAACCTGTTGAATCAAAAACCGATGTTTGGTTTTTGGCATATTTATAAGATTCGCTATTTCTGACCAGTTTAACTAGATCTGGGCCGATTTCTCCATGGTTCAATTGTTGGCACTCACCTTCTATCTTTGCCTGCTCTAAAAAATCTGGGCAAACAATGCTTTGTTTAAGAAAACCTATGGGCAACTCTGTTTTACCGGGAAAATCAGACCCCAGGGCATTAATATGCAAATGACTTTTGTGATCAAGATTGTTAAAAAGAGGTCCTGCACCCACTTCAATAGAGGTTCCGGTGCATACAATGTCAGATTCTGCAATGATTTCCCGAATAGTTGAGATTTCTGTTTCAATGGTGAGGTTCAGTATTGAGATACGTTCATTGAATGAATTCACTACATTCTTGTCGATATCGTAGATGAGTACCTTTTTAATATCGAATACCCTAGAAAGCGCATGCAGTTGGGTCACTGATTGCGCTCCACAACCAATTAACCCCAAGATCGAACTATCGGGTTTGGCCAAATATGTACTACCTACTGCTGAAGCGGCACCTGTTCTCAAAGCCGTTAGCAAAACTCCGTCGGATATTACTTTTAAATGCCCTGTGCGGGTATTGTATGCAGAAATAGAAGACAAGATGGTGGGTAAGTCGAATTTTTTTGGATTTTCAGGATGGTAGCCCACAACTTTGATGACTACTTCTTTCGCTTTCTTTTGATAAATGGGCATCATTTCTATGAGTCCTGTGTTTTCAAAAGTGTAGTTAAAACCTGAGCGAATTGGTACTTCAATCGTTTTCGAATCATAATCCTCTATAGCTTCGGTCAATCTGCGTATAAGGGTGTTCATCAGATTGTTCAACCCGTAATTCTCAAGAATTGTGTTGACGTCTTCACCTGAAAGCACTAAAGTTTTCATTTTTTTTTGAAGCATTTTTTGTTTTGTTGGGGGGAGGATATTGCTAGACAAATACAATATAGCTAATTTAAGCACTATTTCAGTGATAGTATGATATTGATTCGACCAAATGACATATCTTTAGGTTGTTTAGTCAAGCTTTCCCCATTTTATTCCATTTTAACGGATATTTTTAGAAAACACTCTTTTTTTTCATTACTTAGACGTTTGCCTTATTTTTTGATGGGTAAAGGTGACTTGAATATGGATGGTTACTTTACAAAAAAAAAGCTATGAAGCACAGGTTTCTTAAGTTGATTTTGATTATTTTCTTATTTGTGCCATTTGTGGGTACAGCACATGTACCCAACCAGAGTTATATCTTTTTGAGGGTCTACGAACATGAAGGTATCGAAGGTAGATTTGAAATAAACGCTCGAGAAATCAATAAGATATTCGGCACTCATTTTGAAAAAGGTTTTACCGAGGCAGAGTTGGCCCCTTACCTTGATCAGCTTAAGGCCTATCTTTTAAGCAACACTTCATTCGCATCTAAGTTTGGCAAACATTCAATTGTTCTTAAAGACGAGATAGGTATATTCAGGGTATCTCTTGGCGATTTTGTACAGATATACTTTACGCTTGAAAATACAAAAAAACTACCTGATGATTTAAAGGTAAATTATAGTGCTTTTTTTGATAAAGATGATACCCATAGGGGTTTTCTTATTACAGAGTATAATTGGAAAGCAGGTGTTATCAATGACGAAATGAATATTTCGCTCGATTTCGCCCCAGGTGATACGCAAGACACCATGTCACTTACCGATGTTTCTATATGGAAAGGTTTTGTAGCGATGGTAAAACAAGGGGTTTGGCATATTTGGATAGGCCTTGACCATATTCTATTTTTATTGGCACTGATATTGCCCTCTGTTGTACGCCGAAAAAAGAACGCCTCAGCCTTCAGTTTTAGTAATTGGGAGTCGGTGCAAGAATTCAAACCTGCATTCTTTTATATTTTAAAAGTCATCACCTTTTTTACTATAGCCCATACCATTACGTTGACCCTGGCCTCTTTAGAGATAATAAACCTCCCATCGCATATTGTAGAATCGATTATCGCACTTTCGATTGGTCTGGCGGCATTTCATAATATTAGCCCCATTTTTAAAGGAAGAGATTGGGTAATTGCTTTTGTATTCGGACTCTTTCACGGTTTTGGCTTCGCAAGCGTACTTAATGACCTAGGATTGACGAATGAATTTTTGACACTATCGTTGTTGGGTTTTAATATAGGTGTTGAAATAGGGCAGATCGTCATTATCGCTTTGATTTTTCCAGTATTGTATGTTCTTAGAAAATCTAAATTATACCCTAAAATACTTGTATATGGGTCGATTGTACTTATTCTGATTTCACTGTATTGGTTTACTGAGCGTGTATTTGAAATAAATTTAGGCGGGGAAGATTATTTGAGATTAATTGCCCGTAAAATATTGGTAGCCGTAGGTTTGAAACAACCGTTGTAAATCAAATAATTTTGAGATTCAAGAAAAGAATTTAGGTGAGCGAAATAAACGAACAGCAAGGTAATAAGAAATCCCTTCTTGATCAATGGAAAATCAAGAATAAAAAAGGGGATCATGTGTATTCAAGTATCGCTAAGATGCCCGAAGATACTGTTATACCTCTTTCCAATGGTCAGAAAAGATTGTGGTCTCTACAACAATTACACCCAAACAATCCTTTTTATAATTATTCTGAATCATATACCCTAAAAGGACATTTAATTGCCGAGCACCTCATAAAAGCAATACAATTAATTTATGAAGAGCATGATATACTCAGATCTACCTACCGTTTTATAAATGGGCAGGTCGTTCAACAAATTGATTCTAAAGCAACTTTAAATGTTTTGAAGCATGATTTAAGCTCCTTACCAAAAAGCGAGGTGAAAGGTGAATTGCAACGTATGGTTTTGTCAGATGCTTCTACCTCCTTTAGTCTTGCCAAAGGGCCTATTATGAAGGCTTCGTTGATTAAACTTCAGGAAACTGAGCATATTTTACAGCTAACCTTGCACCATATCGCAACCGATAAATGGTCAATGGGTATTTTGCGAAATCAACTTACCAAATTCTATGATTCGTTGTGTGAAGGCCATTCGGTCGTAACTGATAGCTTGAAGATTCAATATGCAGATTATGCTTATTGGCAGTTCAATTTGAAAGTTGATGAAAAAAAGATTGCGTTTTGGGAGGATAAGTTATCAGGTGAAATACCCTTACTTGATATTCCAAAGGATTATGTGCGACCCTTCACCCCATCTTTTGAAGGTGCGTTTCATGTCCAGAAGTTCTCATCACCGCTCTCGACGGCGATCTTAGAATTATCGAAGAAATTGAGTATTACAGCCTACGTTTTGATGCTTTCGGTATATTATGTTTTACTATACCGATACAGCGGGCAAAAAGACATCTTGATTGGCTCTCCAATATCAAATAGGGATCAAAAAGAACTTGAAGACCTTATTGGTTTTTTCAACGAGACCGTTGTTTTTCGTACAAAACTTTCATCTAGCATGTCATTTGCCGAGTTGGTTTCTGAAGTCCGTAAAAACACACTTGAAGCTTTTTCCAATAAAAATGTGCCTTTTGATGTATTGGTCAAAAGGTTAAACCCAGAAAGAACATTGAATATTAATCCGTTTTTTCAGGTGATGTTCCTGTATCATACAGTACCGAGAGCACCTACTTTTGAATCTGATCTAGAACTTTCGCACTCCACATTTGACGCGGGCGTATCTAAATTTGACCTTACCTTGTATATTTCAGAAGACAACGGTATGTTGTCGTCTACTTTTGAATATGCCGCAGATTTGTTTCGACCATCTACTATTGAAAGATTTCAAGCGTATTTTAGGCTGTTATTAGAGGGTGTTGTGGCAAACCCAGAGAGATCTATCGCTGAAATTCCTATGATGGGTACCGCAGAGCTGGCTTTAATCTCATCTCAGAAACCCATTGAGAAACAATTATTTTCAAAGTTTACCGCTATACATGATATTATTGAAGAGGTGAGCAAGAACAAGCCCAAAAGTACTGCTTTGTCTTTTCAGAACGAGTCGTTGACCTATGAAGAGCTAAACCGTAAGTCAGCTCTTATTGCGAGAAACCTTCTTAGAAAGATCCAAAAAGGAAATAGGGTAGTAGGGTTGTGCCTTGAACGCTCTGTAGATATGATCGTTGGGGTGTTGGCGATTTTAAAAGCAGGATGTGCCTATTTGCCCATCGATCCTGAATACCCCTCAAAGCGCATTGGTTTTATGATAGAGGATGCAGAGGTAAATTTGATTTTGACCCAAAATTCTTTGATAAGTTTTTTCGATCAGTTCGACCTAGGTATTGCCAATGTTGATTCTGAGGAAATGAGACTGAGTACTGAGGAAACAGAACTGCCAATAGTCGTCAGTAATTATTTAGCCTATATAATCTATACCTCAGGAAGTTCAGGACAGCCAAAAGGAGTGCCAATAACCCACAAGAACCTGATTGACTCTACTCAGAGTAGACTTGAATATTACCCTGAGAACCCGTCAGTGTTTTTATTGATGTCTTCCCTTTCTTTTGATAGTTCGATCGCTGGAATATTTTGGACACTTTGTACCGGCGGCACTTTGATTATTTCAGAGAAGCGATTGGAACAGGATATGGACGGCCTTGAATCTGTAATCTATAAAAACAAGGTGAGTCATACATTAATGCTTCCTACGTTGTACAGCCTGTTATTAAAACAATCGACTTCTAAAAGATTAGAAAGTTTGACTACTGTAATGGTCGCAGGTGAAGCATGTTTAGTTTCCTTGGCAAAAGAACATTTTAAATTACTGCCAACCGTAAACCTGTACAATGAATATGGTCCGACCGAAACAACGGTATGGTGCACGGTGCATAAAATATCGAAGAATGACCTTAATAGTTCCATTCCGATAGGAAAATCAGTTACAAACGCACGTATATATATCTTGGGTCAAGATCTCAATATTATTCCTTTTGGCGCTATTGGTGAAATTTATGTGGGAGGAACGGGCTTGACATCAGGGTATTTGAACAGATCCGAGTTGACGGACACTGTTTTTATTACCAATCCATTTACATATGGCGCCAACGAAAAAATATACAAAACCGGTGACCTGGGCAGATATCGAACAGATGGTTGTATTGAATTTTTGGGTAGGGTCGATCAACAGGTTAAAATAAGAGGGCATCGTATTGAATTAGATGAGGTGGAAAATAGTATATTAGAGTATGGCCATACCGAAAAGGTTGCCATTACCATTGAAGAGATAGGTGACGAGAATAAAATAGATGTTTCTGCAACTCCCGAAGTTGAGGAGTTGACGGTACTTTTAAGGCACTATTTAAACGAAGATGAAGTAGATGAACTATTAACTTCAATAGAATCTTTGAACAGAGCACAAAGAGAACATTTACTACAAAAAATATCAAACCAATAGAACCTAGTTGAGATGAAGCGAATAAAAAGATCTAAAGAGTTTGAAATATCGGTGATTATCAACGACGAACATTTTGTTCGCCCACCTAGAGAAGCGCAACGCAATGCTGTTGTGAATAGAGCCCTAAAAGAGTTTGCCGCAGATTTGAACGCCCTTGACGAACAGACCAAGAGTTTTGTTCCTGGTGAAACGGTTAATTCTTTCGAGAATAGAGAGCAAAAAGTATTGGACGATCAAGAGATTATGGAAGATTGGCAAATTCCTGTAATGAAGGCCATGGCTAGAATAATAGCTGAAAAAGGAGGTGATATTTTAGAAATAGGTTTTGGGAGGGGAGTTTCGGCAGATATGATACAGGAGTATGAAATAAATTCGCACACTATTATTGAATGTAATGATGCGGTCGTTGATCAGTTTCATAAATGGAAAAAAAAATATGAGAATAAAGAGATTACTCTTGTTCACGGTCTGTGGCAAGATACCATAAGTGATCTTGAGCTTTTTGATGGTATATTTTTTCATACGTACCCCTTGAACGAAGATGAATATATGCGCTATGTAAACGGAAGCATCACTTTTGCCGAGCATTTTTTCGACTATGCAAAAGAACATTTGAAAGAAGGTGGGGCATTTACCTATTTCTCAAATGAAGTTGATTCATTAAGTAGAGAACATCAACGTTTGCTTTTACAGTGTTTTTCTTCGTTTTCAGTACAGATTGTCCCCTTAAAAATGCCGGTAGATGTCAAAGATACCTGGTGGGCCAATTCAATAGCGGTAGTAAAAGCGATAAAGTAATGAAGATTGAATTGAAAGATAGAATTGAAAACCTTTCGCAAGACGAACGCCAATTGGTGATGGCGAAGCTTTATGAAATGGTCGAGAAAAACAATACCAAACTTTCTTCGCGAAAGCACAACCGTATGGTAGCCTATATTCAGCCAAAAGATTCTTTTGAAGAAGAAAAGCTAAAATCTTACCTTAAAAAACGCTTGCCCCATTACATGGTTCCTTCGGTGTTTACTCAACTTGATGTTATGCCTATTCTTCCTAATGGCAAGGTCGATAAAAAGAGCTTAGGTGAGTTAAAAGCATCGACAAAAGCCAAGGCTGTTTCTGAAATAAAAAGACCGGTCACCGAGATTGAGAAACAATTGATTGAAATTTGGGAAGAGGTTTTGAATTTCAAACCCATTGGCACCAATGACAACTTTTTTGAAATAGGAGGCGATTCCATCTTAAGTATACAGATTATCTCTAAAGCCCGTAAATTGGGAATGATGCTTGCTCCAAATCAACTGTTCGACCATCAAACGATTGCAGAGCTGACCAAACATTTATCAGTAAACGATAATCAAGAAGATAATTCGGATTTTCTGGTGGTTCTTCGTAAAAAAGGCAAAAAAAAACCTCTTTTTTGTGTACATTCAGGCGGTGGTCATGTTTTCTTCTACAATCTTTTGACAGAGTATATGAAGTCGAACAGGCCAATTTATGCCTTGCAACCTTCGGGACTTTTTGGAGAGGATACTATGCATGATAGCATAGAGAAAATGACAGCAGATTACATAAAAGCGATGCGAGGAGTACAACCAGAAGGACCGTATAACGTTTTGGTTTATTGTTTCAGTGCTACGGTAGGTAATGAAATGGCGATTCAATTGGAGAAAGTCGGACAAAAAATTAATATTATCGTCATCGACACCATGGCATCACCTTGGGCCCTGAACACTCCGGTACGGGTCAAAGCACGTATTGGTGCGTTCTTTATTCGATTTTTCAAAAACCCCATTAAGAGTATAAAGCTATTTTTCGTAGATCGGTTTTGGAGAATATCTCCTTTATGGGTCAAATTATTCGGTAACGATGAGGAGAAAGATTTAGAAAAGCTCAAGATTAATTTGAGGAAGATATGCCTAGCATATGAATGGAAAGATCATATGGGAAATGTTTCCTTGGTCTTAACTGAAAAACCAAATGAGTTATTGCAGAAAGTCACCATTGATTCATGGAAGAAACTTGCTATTGGAGGGGTTAAAACGATTCTCACCAAAGGTGATCACAGAACCCTTTTTGAAGAACCTGACGTACAGTATGTCTCAGAAAAGATAGATGAATGTATGGTCGAGCAATAACTTATGACAATTCAATCGAAAAGTATCACATCAATAAACATCAAACCCAACGAGGTGCACCTTTGGCAGTACAGTTTTGACGAGAATAAAGCTCGTATTCCCCATTATTGGTCATTGCTTGCCCAAGATGAGGTAATTAGGGCCGAGAAGTTCAAATTTGAGATTGATCGAGAACGGTATGTTGTTTCTCGCGGAATCTTACGAATGTTGTTGGGAGAATATCTAAATGAGAATCCGCAGAAAATTAAATTTAATTACACTACTTACGGTAAACCTATGTTGCAAAACAAGTCTTCGTTAGCATTCAATATTTCCCATTCGGGAAATAAAGCGGTTTTTGGTTTTGTAACAGATGCTGAAATAGGGGTGGATGTCGAAAAAGTAAAAACTGATTTCAATGTACTTGATATCGCCCGTAATTTCTTTTCTCCCAAAGAAATAGAATCCCTTGAAAATCAGCAAGAAGAACTATTGTATAGAGCATTTTTTCGCTGTTGGACCCGTAAAGAAGCTTTTATAAAGGCAGAGGGGAGTGGACTCTCTTTTCCTTTGGATGCTTTTTCGGTATCGTTGGATAATGATAAGAATGCCGAATTGTTGGAAACAAGTTGGAACACTACCGAACGTCAACGTTGGAAATTGTTTTCTTTACCTCTAGGTGAAGAATATATTATAGCTGTTGCCATTCAGAATAAGAAAGCATCGATTACCTATCGAAATTTTGATGATTTCAGCTTAGAATAACCCTTAAAAATCACACCTCGAAGATAAAGGCTGTTCGATTTCAAGAGCAAGGGCAAAATTATCATCGGTAGTAAAACTCTCAAAACCATTTACCGCAGATCCTTTGTAAGAGACAAGTCCGTAACCAGACGAATTCATATGCGCCCTAACAATAACAACCTGATCGCTGCCGATATTTACACTTCCGCCAGAACGGGTAAAAGGCTGTTCATTAACATGGCTATGGTTTAACAATCTTCGATAGATCAAATTACCATCTTCCGAGATAACCTCCCACCAATTGGCAAATTGGTCACAACCTTGATCAGGGCTTTGAATACCAACACTAAAGGTATACGCATTTTCACCCCCTGAAACAGAAACGGAAACAACAACGGCTTTTTCATCCGTGATTTCTAGTGCTTGGGTTTCATCAGTAGGTGTACCATCATCACTCGATCCGCAGCAAATAAACAGTATCAAAAGCGATAGTAATATGGGCTTGTTTTTAAGAATAGCATTGGTCATATCGCTGTCTTCTGATTTTAAATCTAAATATAGTGATTTTACGCTGGTAGTAAGTCTTGAATTCTTTCCACTGATTTTTAGAACAGGGGTGAATAAGAGAAAAACAAAAACTAGTTAGAGTATCTGAGGATTACTTTCCGATACAAAAGTTAGCAAAAATATTCCCCAATAGGTCATCAGACGTGATTTCACCGGTAATCTCACCAAAGTGGTAGAGTGCCTGACGGATATCGATTGATAGCAAATCTCCAGAAACCCCATCATCCATTCCTAGTTTTACTTTTTCTATTTCCTCCAAGGCTTTTAAAAGGGCATTGTAGTGGCGGGTATTGGTTACGATAGTTTCGTTATTGGTGAGTGCACCAGTATTTACGAAACCTAGCAGTTGGTTTTTGAGTTCTTCGACACCTTCCCCTGTTTTGGCCGAAAGTAGAAGGGCATTCGGAATATGGGTTTTCAAATTTGAAATTTCCTCACTCACAAGTCGGTCTACTTTATTGGCTATGATAACCAGTGGTTTTTGTGGGTGCTTATTTTTGACTTTTTCGATTTCCAAAAGAATCTCCGACAATTCTCCTCCCTGTGGGGGAGATGCCCGCAGGGCAGAGGGGGCATCGATCATATAGAGTACCACCTGTGCTTGTTCGATTTTTTCAAAGGTCTTTTGTATGCCCATTTTTTCAATGGTGTCATCTGTATTCCGTATACCCGCAGTATCAATAAACCGAAACCCGAAACCTTCAATCGAAATTTCATCTTCTATAGTATCTCTAGTGGTTCCAGCAATTTCTGAAACGATGGCCCTTTCCTCATTTAAAAGTGCGTTCAGCAATGTTGATTTTCCTGTATTGGGCTCGCCCACGATAGCTACTGGAATTCCATTTTTGATAACGTTGCCAACAGCAAAGGAGTCGATCAATCTCTTTAGAACATTTTGAATACGGTTCAATAAATCTTCAAATTGTGTTCTATCGGCAAATTCAACATCCTCTTCAGAAAAATCAAGTTCGAGTTCAATCAATGATGCAAAATTGAGCAACTCATCACGCAGTTTTTTAATCTCGTTGCTAAAACCACCACGCATTTGCTGCATGGCAATCTGATGGCTTGCTTCATTGTCACTGGCGATAAGGTCTGCCACCGCTTCGGCTTGGCTCAGGTCCAATTTTCCATTTAAAAATGCACGAAGGGTAAATTCCCCTGCATTTGCCGTTCGGCAGCCATTTCTAAGAAACAATTGAATGATCTGTTGTTGAATATAGGAGGAGCCATGACAGGATATTTCCACGACATCCTCTCCCGTATACGAATGCGGATTTTTAAAAATAGAGATCAAGACCTCATCATAGATTTTCTCTCCCTCTACAATATGCCCCAATAAAATAGTATGGCTTTTTTGCTTGGCCAGCTCTTTTCCGTGGATAGATTTAAAACAAGAAGCCGCTAGGGTGATGGCCTTGTTTCCTGATATTCGAATGACGCCAATGGCCCCTGCACCTGATGGTGTTGCTAAAGCGATTATAGTGTCATTTGGCATTATAGAGCTAATTTATCGGCAAAAATAGACAAAAAGAATGTAGTCGATCATACTTCTGTTGGCTTGTCAGTCTGGTATGAACACTGAAATCTTTATTATCTTTACGCTCCATTAACTAAAATCAAATACTATGATTAAGAATTTTGTTCTCTCGTTGTCAGCAATTTTATTTTTAGGTTATACCAATGCTCTAGCCCAAGAGCCCCAGCAAGTTAAAGATTCGATCGCGGTGGTAGGGCAGGAGGCTGCCGAAATGAAAGAAACGCAGGAAGCCCTGAAAAAGGTAGAAGAGGCCGAGAAAAAGGCCAAAAAAGCTGAAAAGGCAGAGAAAAAAGCAAAAAAAGCCCAAAAGAAGGCAGAAAAGAAAATAGAGAAACAAGAGAAATTGGCCAAGGCAATCGCCTCTAAGAAAAACTCGATTTCAAAAGATGGAAAGAAGGTGGATAAACTTCAACGAAAATTGGTCAAAAACAAAAGCAAGGGAAAACTATCACCAACTGATGAAATGAAGATGAACGAAAAGATAGAGAAGCTAAAGGCACATATCATCAAGAACAAAGAGAAACTTGCCAAACTTCAGCGAAAGCAGTAAGAAACCTCCGCTGTTTGTAACAATTGTTGTAGTTGTGCGTCTTATAAGTACATCAATCACTAAAACACTACATCATGCAAACAGAAAACAGAACATTATTAGCAGCCACCCATTTAAGTCAATTACTCGATTTCGTAACAGGAATTGGGGGGCTTATTGTACCCTTGGTCATATGGCTCACACAAAAAGATAAGGTAATTGATATGGACGAGAACGGAAGAACCATTATCAATTTTAGGATCAGTATGTTCTTATACGTACTCTTGTGTATACCTTTAATTCTTTTGTTCGGCCTTGGTCTGCTGGGGTTTTTGGTATTGGGCGTACTATATTTTATATTTCCTATTGTAAATGCCGTACGTGTTAGCAATGGTGAGCGACCCAATTACCCATTGAGTATTAAGTTCGTATAAATACTAACTCAAATGCAAAAAAATCCGTCGAGGCTTTGGCCAAGACGGATTTTTTATTTCCTCTTATTGCGAGTTTAGCTATTCAACATCACGGGCATTACCAACATGGTAACGTGTTCGCCCTCATCTAAACCATCAGTTGGGGTAAGAATACCAGCTCTATTGGACAGGCTCATTTCCAACGAAACTTCTTCTGCCGTTAGGTTGTTCAACATTTCGGTAAGAAAACGCGAGTTGAAACCAATTTGCATATCGTCGCCATTGTACGAACAAGTCAATCGTTCTTCTGCTTTATTGCTATAATCGACATCTTCGGCCGAAATATTCAGTTCGGCTCCGGCGATTTTTAATCGTATTTGATGGGTCGTCTTATTTGAGAAGATAGAAACCCTTCGAACAGAACTCAGAAACTGATTTCTAGAAATCGTTAATTTATTCGGATTTTCTTTTGGTATAACTGCCTCATAATTCGGATACTTGCCATCGATCAGTCTACAGATCAATTCGGTATCTTCAAAACTGAACTTGGCATTGCTGTCGTTGTACTCGATGGTTACATCTGATTCGCTACCAATTAAAATTCCTTTTAAAAGGTTCAATGGCTTTTTGGGCATTATAAATTCCGCCACCTGAGAGGCCGATATGTCTTCACGTTGATATTTTACGAGTTTATGGGCATCTGTAGCGACAAAAGTCAGGTTTTCTGGAGAAAATTGAAAGAACACTCCGCTCATTACTGGTCTCAGATCATCGTTGCCGGCCGCAAAGATGGTCTTGTTAATGGCAGTTGCTAAAACATCTCCCATAATAGTGGTTGAACTCGGGTTGGCAAGCTCTACTGCTTTTGGAAACTCGGCTCCATCTGCATACGCCAAAGCATACTTACCGTGGTTCGAACTTATTTCGACTGTGTTGTTGTCTTCTACTACAAAGGTCAAGGGCTGTTCAGGAAAGGTTTTTAAGGTTTCCAATAATAAACGTGCCGGTACGGCAATAACCCCCTCATTGTCTGAATCTACCTTTAGAACAGAACTCATGGTAGTTTCTAGATCAGAGGCCGAAACGGTTAGTTTGTCCTTTTTTAAATCGAACAGAAAATTATCCAATATAGGTAGGGTGTTGCTGTTGTTGATGACACCACCCAAAACCTGTAATTGTTTTAATAGATAGGTACTGGATACTATAAATTTCATGTTGAATTATTTTAGGTCGATTTCAGCAAATATCGTCAAAATGCTCTAAAACAAAGATATTTTAATTGTCCTTTTTAACGAAACAAACTTATCAACACTTATATGCTGAATTTGTGCATGTGCAAACAGATGAAATATGAATCTTGCTATTTGGAGAAATCTGATGAAAAGACCGTCATCAAGCGATTGCCACCATGTTTTTTACAATCTTGTTTTCAGGGGCTTGAAAGTGGGAGTTGTCCCTTTCCTATTTTTAAATGTTTATAAGTACCATGCCACCAATGGTAATTCATGTTTATTTCAAGGTTTCGATTTTGTCAACACTCCAAGCTTCCGGTCTACTAGCAAACAAAACTTTGGTCTTTGTCCATACACTTTTGAAAAAATCTGAATTCCGATAACGTTCTAAAAAGGTTTCATCATTCCAATAACTATAGGTGAAGAAAATGGCTTTATTGGTTTTATCTTGATATAGTTCTAAAAAAGAACATCCATCGAAAGCTTTGATATTCTCTTTGTTTTGATTGAAAATTTCTTTAAAATCAGCAATATGCTCCTTTTTAAAAGTCATTTTGACGATACGTACTAGCATCTATAAAAAGTTTATTGTTATCGTATCTTGGTAATTCAATCCTAATAAAGTAGAGGCCCCCCCAACTGTATTTAGATTGCTCTTGTAGATTGCCAGTTCTATATAATCAGATGAGTTGAACAATGCCAACAGATCCCCAGCTCCCTTGCGTTTATCTTTTTCAAGGTCAAAATTTATGATATCACTGTATTTATGATGAATCTGTTTAATCTTTGTTGTTCGGGCATTAAGAACGAAATCGCGTCCTTTACGGTAAGCATCAAAGAAATTTTTCTGAATGTTGGTGACTACATTTCCGTAATTATCAATATAGATGACACTGCCTATTATCTTGTTGCCATTGTCGGTCACACTGGGCAAAAAGCCGGTCAGGTCTTTTAATTGGTCAAAATATTTGCCTACGACCTCTAAAGTACCTCCGCGCGCAACATGGCAAGCTACTTGAACAAATACATCTAAAACTGGAAAAGAGCCGTGTTCGGGATTGGGAATATTGACCTGCACTACCTTTTCTGGTTTAACTTCGGAAGCTATCAAACCGATTACCCCGTTATTGGCACTTATAAAGTAATGTCCGTCGAGCAAGACCGCTATATGTTGGTTTTCTTTGGTGGGTTCAGAATCTACCCCAACGATATGAATAGTGCCCTTGGGAAAGTTTTTATAGGCGTTCTCTAATATATACGCACATTCTTGAATGTTGAACGGACTAATACCATGCGAAATATCAACGATTTTGACATCTTCCAGTTCTTTGAGAATACCACCTTTGATAGCACCCACAAAATGGTCTTTGAGTCCAAAATCCGTTGTAAGGGTAATTATCGCCATACAGCAATGTTGATATGTTTTTGTTTATGCAAGCTGAAATATTGCCTAAATTTGTATAACAAAATTAATCAAAAAAATAGCCAAGGAAAATTATATTTAAGGCTTCATCAAAACACTTAATTTTTTGAACGAACTTATACTAGAACTTACCGATATCAGCCCGAGAGAATTTTTTGGGCAGGCAAATGAGAACATCGATTTATTGAAGAAGCATTTCCCCAAGCTGAAAATCGTCGCTCGGGGCTATAAAATTAAAGTATTCGGTGACGAAAAGCTTTTGAAAGAGTTCGAAGTACGTTTTAAAAAACTTCTTGCCCACTTTATCAAATACAACGGCATTGATGAAAATGCAATTGAAAGGCTTCTGTTGGGTGACGCTAATGATAAAGAAGCTATTGATGACAGTAGTGAAACATTGGTGCACGGAGTAAGTGGTCGATTGATAAAAGCAAAGACCCTGAACCAGCGTAGACTTGTTGAGGCGTCAAAAAAGAACGACATGGTTTTTGCCATTGGTCCAGCAGGAACGGGAAAAACCTATACAGGCGTAGCTCTTGCTGTTAAAGCGCTGAAAGAAAAGCAGGTAAGAAAAATTATCTTAACGAGACCTGCGGTAGAGGCGGGCGAGAATTTGGGTTTTTTGCCAGGAGATCTAAAAGAAAAATTGGACCCCTATATGCAGCCTCTTTATGACGCGTTGCGTGATATGATCTCTGCTGAAAAGTTGACCCATTATATGGATAACGGAACCATTCAAATTGCGCCCATGGCATTTATGCGAGGAAGGACATTGGACAATGCTTTTGTAATATTGGATGAAGCTCAGAACACCACGCATGCGCAAATGAAGATGTTTTTAACCCGTATGGGGAAAAATGCAAAGTTCTTGATTACCGGCGACCCAGGACAGATCGATCTGCCGAGGCGAGTTACCTCAGGCCTGAAGGAAGCTATATTGGTTCTTAAAGATGTTGAGGGAATAGAGATTGTTTATTTGGATGATAGGGATGTTATTCGCCATAAATTGGTCAAAAATGTCATTGCGGCCTATAAAAGTATAGAACACCAAAACTAATCGGCATGGGCAATACCATTATAGATACCAATTTTAACTTTCCGAATCAAAAAAGCACCTACAAAGGCAAGGTAAGGGAAGTATATACTCTTGAGAATGGTCTTTTGGTCATGATTTCTACGGATCGCCTATCGGCCTTTGATGTGGTCATGCCTAAGGGAATACCCTACAAAGGCCAGATTTTAAATCAGATAGCCACTAAAATGATGGTCGCTACCCAAGATATTGTCCCTAATTGGTTGTTGGCTACTCCAGATCCCAATGTTGCCGTAGGTCATGCTTGCGAACCTTTTAAAATAGAAATGGTCATAAGAGGCTATATGTCAGGCCATGCAGCCCGTGAGTACAGAGCAGGAAAACGTGTTTTATGTGGAGTGACCATGCCCGAGGGCATGAAGGAAAACGACAAATTTCCTGAGCCCATCATAACCCCAGCCACCAAGGCCGAACAGGGCGATCATGATGAGGATATTTCTAGGGAAGATATTTTAAAACGCACTATCGTTTCAAAGAACGATTATGAAATTTTGGAAAAATATACAAAAGCATTATTTCAAAGAGGCACTGAAATCGCTGCGGAAAGAGGTTTGATACTGGTAGATACCAAATATGAGTTTGGAAAGACCAAAGATGGTGAAATTGTGTTGATCGATGAGATCCATACCCCTGATTCATCACGTTATTTTTATGCCGACGGCTATCAAGACCGACAAGATAGGGGAGAAGCCCAAAAACAACTTTCTAAGGAATTTGTACGACAATGGCTGATCAAGAATGATTTTCAGGGTCTTGAAGGGCAAGAAGTACCCAAAATGAGCAATGAATACATTCAAACCGTATCAGATCGTTATATTGAACTCTACGAGAATATTACGGGAGAAACGTTTATAAAAGGAGATATATCGAACATTCAAGAACGGATCGAAAAGAATGTTTTGGAGTATTTAAAGGAATAGCGAATTGGGTACTACTCTTTCAAGACCCAAATAGTGGGTACAATACGTTCCGATACTTCCAGCAAGCCTTCTAAATATTTTCTTTCAGAATTGTCCTCAACGTCATTGACATCAGCGTAGATGTATCTGCTCATCAATTTTCCGTTTGAGCCGATTACTGCTGTCCATTTCAATTTAGAAGCCTTGATTTGAATCTGGGGTATTTCCTCCATGGGAAGCTGTCCGTATATAGGTTCGATCTGATTGAACACGTGACCGTTTAAAATACTCAAGAAATTTGCATCGATCCAATGTTCTAAATTAGGAACACCATCATCATCGAAATCAAATTGCCACCCTATTCGCATTGCTTTGCCCTCTTGAATTGTCGTTATCAACCGCTCGATAAATCCCGTTATCACTTCACCTTTCGTACCAGTTTTCAATAAAACACGGGACTGCTGCCCTAGAGACCAACCAGAGGTCAGTAGACAGAACAAGGCTAGCATAGCTTTTAGGATATGACCAAAATGTTTGTTTGAGTTTTTCATTTTCGTCTTTGTTTTTTAAATGGTTTAGCGAATTTTTTTAACCTCAATATAAAAATTCGGATCTACTTCAAAACTTGAAAGGTCACCTTTAAAAGTCTCCACCTTCCATTTTGATGTGGGTTTTAGCCATTTTTCGGTTTCATCTACGAAAACCCGAATCGGTAACTCAAAGCCTTTGACAATAGCGGTATATCTGTATTTGATGGTATTTCCGTTGCGTTCATATTCTAAAACCGGAATCATCGTACTGCGTAGGTATTGGTCAAAGAATGTAGATGGATCCATATCGATTTTGGTGCAGAGGTAGTTTTCTATTTGCTCCGTTGTTACCGTCTGATGGTAGAATTCTTTATTGAGACCCCGTAGAATCTCTCGCCATTTTTCGTCGTCGTCAATGACTTGTCTTAGCGTATGTAACATATTGGCCCCTTTATAATACATGTCACCAGAACCTTCGTTATTGACATCGTACTTACCTATAATCGGCTTGTCGTTTCGAATATTTCCTCGTGTTCCTATAACATAGGCTGAGGCTGCTTCATTTCCGTAGTGGTAATCTAAGAATAGATTTTCAGAATAGGCGGTAAACCCTTCATGGATCCACATATCGGCAATATCTCTATAGGTGATGTTATTGGCGAACCATTCATGACCGGCTTCGTGAATGATTATAAAATCAAATTTCAGGCCCCAACCCGTTTTTGATAAATCCCTTCCTAAATATCCTTTTTTAAACTGATTGCCGTAGGTAACCGAACTTTGGTGTTCCATACCCAAATAGGGCACTTCAACCAATTTAAAACTGTCTTCGTAAAAAGGGTAAGGGCCGAACCAATATTCGAAAGCCTTCATCATCTTTGGGGCATCCTTAAAATGTTCTTTGGCCTTTTTGAGGTTTTTCCTTAAAACATAATAATCCATGTCCAACAGGCCTTTTTCTCCTTTGTAGTGTTCTCCGAAGTGTACGTAATCACCGATGTTTACGTTGACCCCGTAGTTATTGATAGGGTTGGCGACAAACCAATGATAGGTATTCGTGTCTTTATCTACCTTTCTCAAACGACCGTTTGAAACGTTCATCAAGCCCTTGGGCACTTTTACGCTAATGGTCATACTATCGACTTCATCGTACATATGGTCTTTATTGGGCCACCATACGCTTGCACCCAGGCCTTGACATGAGGTTGCCACAAAATGTTTACCGTTGCTGTCTTTTTTCCATGAGAACCCGCCATCCCAAGGGGCTCTAGCCGCTTCTTTGGGTTTACCTGAATAATGGACAATAATCTCATTGAAAGCCCCTTTTATTTGGGTCTTGATCAATGAAACGAAATGAGCATTTCCGTTCGTATCGAATTTCAGGACTTTACCATCTTGGGTGATTTTATCGATTTTCAAGGGTGGTTGTAGATCTACTTGCAGGGTTTGGCTTTCCTCCAACACTTTATAACGAATTGTATTACTTCCTGTAATGAACTTATCATCTGGTTTGACCTCAATATTCAAATGGTAATAGTTGAGGTCCCACCAAGCACGTTCTGGGGTAATGCTTCCCCTTAGGGTATCTTGCTCTGTGAAGACATCTTGGCCATAGGTGCTGCCAAGTACGGCCAACAGAAAAATAGTTGTTAGTTTTTTCATTTTTTGGGTTATCTTGATTTTATCTAAAAATGCCGTTCGGAAAAACAACCAAACTCTCATAGCCATTTGCTCCTACTGTAGCGATTCCGAAGAAAAAATTATCAATAACTATACCGTCTAAAGTGAATTCGGTCACATCACCAACATATCTGCTATGATCCCAAGTGGGTGACGTAGTATCGCGCCAATAGATTTTGTAGCCCGTTGCGCCATCTACCTTGGTCCATTTCAGTTTAGTGGAAGGTTCTACGATGCCACCGATCTTTACTTCAGCAGGGGCAGGGGGCGCCCAAGCGATCGACGCCAGATTGATTGCATTGACCGCGGTTAGTTTTTTCGCATAATCAAAGTTGACATGCTCTAGCACATCACCATAGTTAATGCCGTTTTCGGTGCGAATATCTTGATGTTGTTGGGTGTAGTTCTCATGGGCCTCCATAATTCGTATACCCGCAAAGCCTACATCGTTAAATGGGCGGTGATGCCCCCCACGCCCAAAACGATCCAAACGGTAGATTAACATCGGGTTCATTTCTGGCATATAGGTCTTTACATTTTTATGTACGTAGCGCGCCAATTGTCTAGAGATGCCATCTACTTCGCCACCATAAAACCGTCTTGATTTTCGTTCTTTTTCAGATTCTGTAGGGGGTACGGGTTCAGAGAATATTCTAAAATCGCGATTGCTGATTACTCCATCAACGCCAGCGATATTCCCAATCATGTCGTTGTTCATTATTCCTATGATCTCCCATCCCTGTTCCTTTGCATGTTCGGCAAGGCCTTTGCCACCGTACAAACCTTGTTCTTCCCCAGACAGACCAACATAGATGATGCTGTTCTCAAATTCGTATTTTGAAAGTACTCTTGCGGCTTCTAGAGTACCTGCCATACCACTGGCATTGTCATTGGCCCCCGGTGATTCTGAAGTAAAATTATTGGGGTCACTAACACGAGAATCGATATCACCGCTCATAATAATATAGCGGTTGGGGTATTTTGCGCCTTTTTGAACGGCCACTACATTGACCACCCATACATCTTTCGAAATCCGGTCGTTATCGCCTTTTTTGATTAGGGTTTTTTGGTAGAAGACATTCAGGCAGCTATTACAGGTAGTCGAAGTCTTTTCGAATTCGCTTTTGATCCATCTTCTAGCGGCGCCTATTCCACGGGTTTGAGAAAGGGTATCGCTCAAGGTGTGCCTTGTGCCAAAACTTACTAGTTTAGTCACATCTTTTTGAATGCGTTCGGCCGATACGGCATCAATAATAGTGTGCAAACGAGTGTCTGTTTGTGCAACCGATACTGTTGCGAAAAGGAGTAGGATAATACTATTTATTCTTTTCATCTTTTTGGTTTTTTACTTGTTTTATTTCAAAAAATCGGATAACTACTTGGTGACAGGCGATTAGAAACCTACTTTAGGAAAGTTACTTTGACAATTTTTCCACTTTCAACTTCATAAATGGCGACGGCACTAAAATTAACTCCGTTTACGGTCAAGTACTCTTCATCAATTACTTTATTGCCTATGATAATCCGGTTTTTGATAGTGCAGTTTAAATCAGGGGTAGATTTAAAAAAATCACTATAGCCGCCGCGCATTTTCACTATACCTTCATATTGCAGTTTATGGGGAAAATTGTAAACTACTACATTGTTCGAATAAGTATCTAAAAAAGTTTCGATATTTCGTGAGTTGTACGCATCCAATTGTTTTTGAACGATAACCTCAGGATTCTCAGAAACATTATTGTCATGTATAAAGGTCATGCTAATAATAGCGCCATTATCGATTTCGTATAGCGTAGCTTGTTGGTGTGTTTTACCCGAAATCATGACCATCTCTTCATCAATGACCTTGTTTCCGATAACAATGCGTTTTACCACTTCAACTTTTGCCGCAGGGTTATTGGCCATAAATCGCTGGTAGCCCTTTTCCATTTTTATTTTGCCGATATACGAAGTATCATTGGGGAAATTTTGAACCAATACACCCTCCGAATAACAAGAAATAAATGCGTCAAGGTTTCCGGCATTAAAAGAATCGACCTGTTTTTGAACAACGATTGCTGGGGGGTCTTCGGAAACAATCACCATTTGCTTTCCCGTCGGACTAATGGCCATACGGCTGATTTTATAGATTTCCTTTTCTTTGAACTTGTGCAGAACGCTCCATTTCTTATCTGTTTTTGGATTGAATTTGAGAATGATATTGTTTTTTGGAACCAAGATAGTGCCATCGGCCATCCAACATATATCTTCAGTTTCTTTGGGCAGGGTTACAATTTCTTTGATCTCACCCGAAATTGGGTTCATTGATTTGACAAGCCATTTTTCATTTTCTTTGCTGATATAACTTATTAATTCGGTATTGGGAATCTTATGCAATGAGCGACCCACATTTTTTTGTGCCGTATGGTTGGTTTTGTCCTTTAGGTTAGAGACGACCAGATCCATTCGGTCATCTGCCAAAACCGTTGAGACCAAAACATTCTTTTTGTACCACAGGTGGTAGCCTACTTTTAAATCTTTCAGTAGTTCTTTTGATTTTCCAGTTGATATGTCATATCGATACAGTCGTTGTAGGTCAGTGGTGTCTAACCGAATGCTGGAAATTTCATTTTTATTCGGAATTTTAAGAGGAGAATATTCGCTTCCAACAGAAGTATCGGTTACCCAAGAAACATTTTTAGTAGCGATATCGTATTTGGCAATATCTGTCTGTTCGTTTCTGGTAGCCGAAAAAATAATCGTTTGATTATCGTAAAAAGAGGGTTGATTGTCATAGCCCTTATTGTTCGATACATTTGTTAAGTTGGATAATACCGTGTCATTTTTGATATCTAGATCAAGAAGAAGGACTTCAGTACCTGATTGGGCGTAAATCGCTATTGAAGACAGTGCCAAACTTAAAAACAGTAATTTTTTCATTTTAGGTGGTTTGGTTTAAAATTCAAAACGAGTTCATTACGCTTTTACGAACGATTTTAAAAGCTCTCGCACTTTTTGGGTGTTTTCCACATAATATTTCGCAGCCGTTTTACGCCTTCCAACTTTAACGGTTACCGTGTTGGCAGGAAGCTCTTCGAACATAAATTCATCGGTCCAATCATCACCGATGGCAAATACAAAATCGTATTCACTTTCTCCCAAAACGCGAACGGTCGCGCGACCTTTGTTTACATTACTGCTTTTGATTTCCATGACTTTGTTTCCGTTAAGAACACTAAGGTCGTCATTGGCTATTAAACTGGTCAGTACCGTGTTCAGTTCGGTGGCTCGAAGGTTACCGAAATCAGGATCGGTCTTTCGGTAATGCCATGCGAGCGAATAGTTTTTTTCTTCGATAAAACTTCCAGGGGTACGGTCAACAAAAGATTCGAGTACGGGTCTGATTTTATCCATCCAGTTGTTTTTGACATTTTCGAGCATTCTGAACTTTTCGCCATTTTGCGAGATCCACACTCCGTGTTCAACGATCATATTATATTTTTTAGGCAGAAACCATCGGGTGAAAGTATCCTTGTCTCGCCCGCTGACCAAATATAGTTCTGTGTTTTCCTGAGCGCTGATTTTATCTAAAAGTTGGTAGAGTTCTTCATCTGGTCTTGCTTTTTGGGGGTCTGTGTGAAAATTTGAAAGAGTACCGTCATAATCCAGGAACAGTAGTCTTTTTTTTGCTTTGGCGTAGTCTTTCAATATGGAATCTAATCGGCGTTCGGTCAGGCGTTTTGAGACATTTTCTGCATCGCGCTCTTTTTGGGCCTTAAGGGAGTTCATAAAACTGTTCGCCCATTTTTCTACATTATAACGTTTCAGTCTTTTTTGCAAGTGTGAATTTCGTTCTTGTTGTTCCTTAACGGGCATATTGATGGCTTTGAAAATGGCATCTGAAATCTGCTCGAAATTATTGGGATTTATTAAAAGCGATTCGTTCATTTCATTGGCAGAACCTGCCATTTCACTTAGTATGAGCACGCCTGTTTTGTCAATTCTGGTAGCAATATATTCTTTGGCGACCAGGTTCATACCGTCTCTGATCGGTGTCAGCCATGCAATATCACATGAAGTGTACAGGTCTATCAAATTCTCAAAAGGCATCGATCTATAAAAATACCAAATGGGGGTCCAGCTTACCGTAGATAATTCCCCATTGATACGTCCTACCAGTTCATCGATCTCTCTTTTCAATAATTGATATTGTGGTACGTTAGAGCGAGAGGGGACCGCCAAAATAATCAAGCGCACCTTCTCTTTGTACTGTGGGTATTTTTTCAGAAAATATTCGAAGGCGTTCAGGCGTTTGGCTATGCCCTTCGAATAATCAAGCCGATCTATGGATAAAATGAACTTGGCATCTGGATCCGATTTTTTATGCGTGTTTAGTCTTTGTTGAAGATCAGATTGCTCAACGGCTTTATTTTCTCCATGCTTTTTTGCGGCATCGTTGAACTTCTTGTAATCAATGCCCATAGGAAAAGAATCTACCTTCACAACCCTGTCCTCAATATATATATCGTTAAAACTAACTTCAAGACCCAATAGTCTTCTGACCGAGCTAAGAAAATGCCGTTCATAATCATATATGTGAAAACCTATAAGATCGGCTCCTAATAAACCTAGTAAAACTTCTTCACGCCATGGTAGTGTTCTGAATATCTCGTATGACGGAAAAGGAATGTGCAAAAAGAAGCCGATAGAAATGTCTGGTTTTTTTTCTTTGACCATTTGCGGCACTAACATCAATTGGTAATCATGTATCCAAATAGTATCGTCCTCATCTGCTTTTTCTATTATAGCATCGGCAAATTTTTGGTTTACGGCCTTATAGATGTTCCAGCTATTGAGTTCAAACTCTGAATATTCTAAAAAATAATGAAAGAGAGGCCAAATGGTACGGTTGCTGAATCCAAAATAAAAGCCATCTACTTCATCTTTCGTTAGTCTAACTTTAGAAGAACCATGTTCTGCAAGTGCCTTATCTATTTTTGGGGCAAGCTCATCAGGAATCTCCTCATCTGTAAGTCCGCTCCAACCGATCCAAAGGCTATTGCCGCTGGAATGAACAGACTTCATGCCCGTTGCCAAACCACCAACACTCGGAACCGCATTGATCGTTCCGTTGCTAATTTGCAATTGAACGGGTAGTCTATTTGAGATTATGATAGTTTTGCCCATAAACCGGAAGTATTTACTTTGTTTTGAATTAAATTTCTCTAAATTTCGACAAAATCAGGGGCAAAACCAATTTATAACAAAATTTTAGATCGTATTTATTGTATGGAGAATTTAGATTACGGAATTATTGGAAACTGTAGGAGTGCGGCATTGATTTCTAAAACCGGTTCGTTGGATTGGTGTTGTTTGCCAGAATTTGATTCCTCATCGGTTTTTGCCAAACTATTGGATCAGAAGAAAGGAGGAAGTTTTGAAATTTTGGTAGATGATGGCTATACGATTAAACAACGTTACAAAAAGTACACGGCGGTCTTGATCACCCATTTTTCAGACGGTGAAAACTCTTTTGAACTTCGTGATTTTATGCCCCGTTATCATAAAGAAGATGGTGGGTACAATTCCCCTCCAGAGGTGGTTCGTTTTGTAAAGCATATTACTGGAAAACCAAAATTCAGGGTGTTGTACAATCCTAAATTGGAATATGCCGCAGCTAAGACGGAAACCCATGTAAAAACAAATTTTGTAGTTAGCTTAACAAACGGAGAAAAATTTGATACGTTCTTTCTCTATACATCCTTTAACAAGAATGCCATAGTGGAAGGTCGTGAAATAGAGCTGACCGAAGATGGTTACTTTTTATTGGGCTATAATGAGAAATTATTTCAACCCACGGTTCGAAAAATGTATACTGAACTGGAACGAACCAAGGTGTATTGGTTGAATTGGAGCGGTAAGACCCCAAATTATAGAAAATACAATTCGCAAATTAGCCGTAGCGCCATAACCTTGAAGTTGTTGAGTTATGGTAAAACCGGTGCCGTTCTTGCTGCGGCTACAACGTCATTGCCCGAAACCATTGGCGAAGTGCGCAATTGGGATTATAGGTTCTGTTGGATCCGAGATGCGTCAATGGTCATTAAGGTTATGGGTGAATTGGGGCATAAGAACGTGGCTCGAAAATATCTTCAGTTTATCGTAGACCTAATACCTGACAAGGATGAGAAACTTCAGATCATGTACGGCATCAATAAAGAAAAGAAATTGACCGAGCGAACATTAGAACATTTGAGTGGGTATAAAGGCTCGAAACCGGTACGTATTGGCAATGCAGCCTATAAACAGAAACAGAACGATATCTATGGTATTTTGATGGATGTTATTCATCAACAATTGGTGAAATACAGTAACGACATTGAAAATGGAGAGGAGCTTTGGGGCATTACCAAGGGTATTGTCTGGATTGTATCAAAACATTGGAAAGAGGCAGATAAGGGCATCTGGGAGTTTAGAGGGGAAGACCAACATTTTACCTTTTCAAAAGTATTGTGTTGGGTAGCAATCGATAGAGCATTAAAAGTGGCCAGGATTTTTCATAAAACCAGAAAGTTGGAAAAATGGACATTATTGGAACAGGAAATAAAGAAAGATATTCATCAGAATGCATGGAATTCTAAAGTCAATGCATTCACGCAATCTTATGGCTCAGAGTTTTTGGATGCTTCAGTACTCTTGATGGAATCTTACGGTTTCATTCAAGCCAAGGACCCCAAGTTTGTACAGACGGTCAAGGCAATCGATAGGGAACTTAATAATGACGGACTTCTGTACAGGTACAAGAACCAAGATGATTTTGGGCTGCCTTCATCATCTTTTACCATCTGCACTTTTTGGTTTATAAACAGTCTCTTTAAAATTGGTGAAGAAGAAAAGGCAATGCAGCATTTTGATAAATTATTGAGTTATAGTAATCATTTAGGGCTTTTTAGTGAAGATATTGATTTTAAGACTAAAAGACTACTAGGTAATTTTCCGCAAGCCTATTCCCATCTAGCCTTGATCGAGTGCGCTATCAACTTTTCAAAACAGGAGAGCGAAGAGAAGGTTTTGGAAACTATGCGGTAGATTGATACTGAAATTCAATCGACCATATTTTTTATAATGACAAGAATAAGGCCATTTTAGAGTACACAATTTTGACCTATGTTCTTTGCTTTAGCCAGCAACAGCGTTAAATGGTCAACAGTCGTAAACGGATTCATAATAGTCGTACGTAAATAACATTTCGCTCTTAGTTTGGTCTGTACAATATAGAATTCCCCATCTTCCAAAAGTTGTTGTCTGATTTTTAAATTGATTTTGTTTAATGTAGATGTATTCCTATTGGTATCAACATATCTAAAACAAACAATGTTCGACATGGGCTTAACAGCAAGTTCGAACTTCGGGTCATTTTTGATTATTTTCTCAAATTGATGCCCCAGATCATAAAGTGTGGTCACGTACTCGTCAAAAACACCTTCTCCGTAGGCTTTCAGCATGGTATACCAATGAATGCTCATCATGTTTTTGGTACATTCGAAAGTGCGCTTTGCCAAGTTGTACCAATCTTCACCATCAGATCGTTCTAGCAGGTAATCGGCCTTTTGGCTAAAGGTTGCGTGCGAATTGTTTCCGTCTTTGAACAGTAGTGCCGTGGTGATTGTGGGCATCATCATCATTTTATGCCCATCAATGACCACAGAGTCTGCCCGTTCGATTCCTTTAAGGGTGTGTTTGTATTTGGGGGAAAATATAGCCGCACCACCATGGGCACCATCCACATGAAACCAAAGATTATGTTTTTCGCTAAAGTGGGCAAGGGCCTCAAGGTCATCGTAGATTCCCGTGGCTGTTGAGGGTGCACTGCCTACAATGGCGAATACTTTGATTCCGTTTTCGGTAGCCATTTGATAGTGTTCTTCTAGGAGGGAAGTGTTCATTGCAAAGTTTTCGGTAACAGGTATTTTAATAATCCCCTTTTCACCAAGACCCATAATTTTTGCAGCACGGTCTACACAATAGTGGGCTTCTTCGCTGACCATTATACCCAAGGCTCTGTTTTGACCAGTATGCCATATATCATCATCGGGTAGTATAGCTTTTCGTGCGGATAGAAGTGCCGTAAGATTGGCCAAAGTACCGCCCGAGGTCAAAAAACCTCCTGAATTCGAATCATAGCCGATTTTTTGACAAAGTAAGTCAGTGACTATGCGTTCGATGGCCGATGGCGCCATGCCCATTTCATAAACGGCCATACCATTGTTCAACAAAGAACTAATCATACCAGACAATGCTGTGATGGGTGCGGTCGGACTCACCTGATGCCCCAAGTATTTAGGATGGTGAACATGAATGCTATGCTTCAAAATTTCAGGAAACAAATCAATTTCCTTACCATCTTTTAGAAAAATTTGCCAGAATTCGCGTTCATTTTCCGGAAGATTCCAAGCAATGACCTTGTCTGATTCGCCTTTGATTGATTTATCTAAATGGTCGGCCAGTTCATCAATAAGTAGATGGCCTCTTTTTCTAAAATCTTCTGACGAATAAGCCGCTTTTAGTAGTTTGTTGTTCATTCAATAAATGTATACTCTTATCAGTTGGTATACAAATAAAAAACCGTTCACCAAATGGTGAACGGTTCTCTCTTCTGTCTCATAACAAAAGTTTTAATCTGAATTAGTCAAAGGTATACCGATTGTCGGCCGCTACTTTATCTGCAATGATATTTCTTAATTCAATAATATTTGGCATGTTGGTATATTTTATATAACGTTTTAATCCCATAAGCATCATGCGTTGTTCATCTCCTTCAGCAAAAGAAATAATAGAATGTTTGCCTGCGGTTTCAATAATATCAATGGCTTGGAATAAGTATAATTTTGCCATAGCAATTTGCTCTTTCACGGCATCTTCTCCATTTTTTTTAGCTAACTTTTCGGCACGTAAAATTGCAGATTCAGCCATGTAAATTTGTATTAATATATCAGATGAAGCCAACATTAGCTGCTGATGTTCGTCAATTTTTTCACCATATTTTTGTAATACCGCACCAGCAACCATTAAAAATAATTTTTTAAGATTTTTAATGATTTGCTTTTCTTCTGAAAATAATAGTGAATAGTCTGGCTGGTCAAAAGAGGGGATACCAATCAATTCATCTGCAACTGCTTTTGCAGGGCCTAATAAATCTACATGACCTTTCATTGCTTTTTTAATAAGCATACCAATACTTAACATTCTATTGATTTCGTTCGTACCTTCATAGATACGTGCAATACGGGCATCACGCCAAGCAGATTCTATTGGTGTTTCTTCAGAAAAGCCCATGCCTCCAAAAATTTGGATACCTTCATCTGTACATTTTTGTGTGTATTCTGAAACTGCAACTTTTAAAATAGAACATTCAATGGCATATTCTTCAACCCCTTTTAATTCTGCTTCTTGGTGTGTGTCTTTTCCGTTATTTTGACGTAAAGTGATTCTATCTTCTATATTTTTTGCAGCCCTATAGCTGGCAGATTCGCCAACCCAGCAATTGGTTGATATTTCTGCAATTTTTTGGCGAATTGCTCCAAATTTAATAATTGGGGTTTTAAACTGTACCCGCTCATTTGCGTATTTGACTGACTCTGTAATAACTCTACGCTGGGCATCTAAACAAGCAGCAGCTAATTTGATACGGCCAACGTTTAAAGCATTCATTGCAATTTTAAATCCGTTACCTCGTGTAGATAACATATTTTCTACGGGTACTTTGGTATCACTGTAGAATACTTGACGCGTAGAAGACGCACGAATACCTAGTTTATGCTCCTCTTGACCCATCGTAATTCCGTTAGGGTTGTTTTTGTCATACTCAACAATAAAACCTGTAATGTTTTTATCATCTTCAATACGTGCAAATACAATCATTAAATTACAAAAGCCAGCATTTGAGATCCACATTTTATTCCCTGTGATATTGTAGTGTTTTCCATCATCGGATAAAACAGCTTTTGTTTTTCCTGAGTTTGCATCACTACCTGCGGTTGGTTCGGTTAAGCAATAAGAACCCATCCACTCACCAGAAGCTAGTTTTGGCACATATTTTTTCTTTTGTTCTTCAGTGCCGTAGAGTGTAATTGGCATAGTTCCTATGCCTGTATGCGCACCAAAGGCGGTACTAAAAGAACCCGTTGCTCCTGAAATATAATCGCAAGTTAGCATGGTAGAAACAAAGCCCATGCCCATTCCTCCATATTCTTCAGGTACAGAAACACTTAAAAAGCCCATTTTTCCAGCTTTTTTCATTATCTCTTCAGTTAAAGCATAATCTTTTTGTTCAAAACGTGCTTTATTTGGCCAAAGTTCACGATCAACAAATTCAATGATCGATTCTTTCATCATTAATTGTTCTTCAGTGAAATCTTCAGGTGTGAAAATATCTTCGCAGTTGGTTTCTTTTACGAGAAATTGTCCTCCTCGTAGTATGTCTTTCTTTATTTCTGTACTCATAGTTATTTATTGTAATAAGATTAAAGAATCAAGAGCCAAGAACAAGACTAAGGATTAAGTCCATCTTTGAAACCTGAAATCATTCGTTGTAATTGTTATATTCTATTTTCTAAAACTTGAAATTTTTCTTTGGAAATGTACTTTTGACGCTAAGCCACTATAAATTGTGTTTCCCATTCACTCCCTCTTCCTAAATTTTAAGCTTTTTGAAATTATGCCTTCCCATTTTTTGGTCTTGTTTCTTGGCTCTTTCCGTCTTGTTTCTAATTAAGGAATTCATAAATTCCCGCTGCACCTTGACCTGTACCTACGCACATGGTCACTATACCGTATTTGCCTTTCATATCGCGTTTGCGCATTTCATCAAATAGCTGGACGGATAATTTTGCACCTGTACAACCCAAAGGATGCCCTAGTGCAATGGCACCACCATTTACATTAACGATATCAGGGTTCAAGCCCAATTCACGTATCACGGCAATAGATTGCGAGGCAAATGCTTCGTTCAGTTCGAACAGTTCGATGTCTTCTTGTTTTAAACCAGCTTGCTTCAAGACTTTTGGCACCGCTTTTACTGGGCCGATACCCATTATTCGTGGTTCAACGCCTGCTGCTGCATAGTTTACCAATCTTGCGATAGGCTCTAGATTCAATTCTTTTACCATTTCTTCACTCATGACCATGACAAAAGCTGCACCATCGCTCATTTGCGAAGAATTGCCTGCAGTTACACTTCCGCCAGCGGCGAAAACTGCTCTTAGCTTGGCGAGTACTTCTTTTGAAGTCCCCTTTCTAGGCCCCTCGTCTTTGGTGACCGTATAACTTTTTGTAGCCTTTTTCCCTGATTTATCAACATAGACCTGTTCTACGTTAATGGGTACGATCTGATCTTGAAAACGATCTTCAGCTTGTGCCTTCAAGGCTTTCATATGAGAGTTGTAAGCAAACTCATCTTGATCTTCACGTGATACCTTGAACTGGTTCGCCACTGCTTCGGCGGTATTGCCCATACCCCAGTAGTAATCTTCGTGTCCTGATTTGGCTAGATCATAGTTCAGTTCGGGTTTGTTTCCTGTCATGGGTACCGAGCTCATGCTCTCTGCTCCACCGGCAATGATACAATCGGCCATTCCCGACTGAATTTTTGCCGTTGCAATACCAATGGTCTCGATTCCTGAAGAACAAAAACGATTGACAGTTACTCCGGGAACATCAACGATATCCAACCCCATTAAAGAAATCAAACGGGCCATGTTCAAGCCTTGAGATCCTTCTGGCATTGCGTTACCGACAATAACATCGTCGATACGTTTTTTGTCTAACTGGGGCAGTTCTTTCATCATATATTGGATGGTCTCCGCTGCCAATTCATCTGACCTCTTAAAACGAAATACTCCTCTTGGAGCCTTGCCTACGGCTGTTCTATATGCTTTTACGATGTATGCTGTTTTGTTCATAGTTTAAGCCCCCTCTAGCTCCCCCACAGGGGGGAGAACTCTTACTCGGGGTGTTTTTTAGTTAAACATTTTTTTATAATTTTTTTCACACCTCCCTTGAGGGGAGGTCAGGAGGGGCTTTTAATTTCTTAGCGGCTTCCCAGTTTTCAGCATATGCTGAATACGTTCCAGTGTTTTTCTTTCGGTACAGAGCGATAAAAACGCCTCTCTTTCAAGATCCAACAGGTATTGTTCACTGACCAAAGTGGGTTCTGATAAATCTCCACCGGCCATGACATAGGCCAATTTATTGGCAATTTTATGATCATGGTCACTTATATAATGACTTGCTTCCATTGAATCGGTACCCACCAAGAACATGCCCAAGGCCTGCTTGCCCAAGACCTTTACATCTTTGCGTTTTACAGGTTGGGTATAACCTGCTTCCGCCATTAATTTAGCATGGGCCTTAGCCGTAGCTATTTGTCGGTCTTTATTGACGACCACAATGTCTTTTCCTTTTTGAAGGATTCCCATATCATAGGCTTCATAAGCCGAGGTCGATACTTTTGCCATACCTATGGTCAAGAAGTATTCTTGTAGTACATTCAGTTCAACATCTCCTTTTTTAAAGGTATCGGATGCCCGTAACGCAAATTCTTTAGAACCGCCTCCACCTGGAATCACCCCAACCCCAAACTCTACCAAACCAATGTATGATTCTGCAGCGGCCACTACCTTATCAGCATGCAACGATATTTCGCAACCTCCGCCCAAACACATACCATGTGGCGCCGATACTGTTGGAATAGATGAATAACGCATTCGCATGACCGTATCTTGGAACATTTTTATCGCCATATTCAGTTCATCGTATTCCTGCTCTACGGCTAACATAAAAATCATTCCGATATTGGCGCCTACTGAGAAATTCGCTGCTTGGTTGCCAACGACCAATCCTTGAAAGTCTTTTTCAGCCAAATCGATCGCCTTGTTCAGTCCTGCTAAAACATCACCGCCGATAGTGTTCATTTTCGATTGAAACTCTAGGTTCAAAATACCATCACCTAGATCTTCGATTACAACCCCCTTATTTTTAAATACTTCGTTCGATTTACGGATATTGTCAAGTATGATGAACGCATCTTGCCCTGGAATCTTTTCTAAGGTCTTTTTTGGAATATCGTAAAAATAGGAAGCCCCTTCTTTTACGGAATAAAACGATTTTATGTCTGAGGCCAACATTTCATTGACCCACGGGGCGGCTTCTTGACCCTCGGCTTTCATAATTGATAAGCCTTCTTCAACGCCAATGGCATCCCAAATCTGAAAAGGGCCATGTTCCCAGCCGAAACCGGCTTTCATAGCATCATCGATTTTATAGAGTTCATCGGTGATTTCAGGAATACGGTGCGATACATAAGCAAACAAGGAAGCAAAACTCTTTCTGTAGAATTCGCCGGCCTTATCTTTACCACCAACTAGAACAGCGAATCGATCTACGACCTTGTCAATGGTCTTGGTCAATTCCAAGGTGGCGAACTTGGCTTTTTTTCTAGAACGATACTCCATGGTATCTAAATCCAAGGTCAAAATTTCCGTTTTACCTTCTTTGTTCTTTGTTTTCTTGTAAAAACCTTGTCCTGTTTTACTGCCCAACCATTTGTTTTCCATCATGGTGTTGATGAAACCAGGTAGTTTAAAGAGGTCGTGCTTTTCGTCTTTTGGGCAATTTTCATATATGCCGTTGGCTACGTGCACCAAAGTGTCTAAACCAACAACATCAACGGTTCTAAAAGTGGCCGATTTTGGTCTTCCGATTACGGGACCCGATAGTTTATCGACATCCTCGACCGTCATTTCTAAATCTTTTACGGTATGAAATAGGCTCTGAATACTGAAAATACCGATACGATTTCCTATAAATGCAGGAGTGTCTTTGGCAATCACGGAGGTTTTTCCTAAGAACTGTTCACCGTAACCATTTAAGAAATCCAACACTTCTGGTGAAGTTTTTGGTTCGGGTATGATTTCGAACAATTTTAAATACCGTGCGGGATTAAAGAAGTGGGTACCGCAGAAATGCTTTTGAAAATCATCACTTCTGCCTTCGCTCATAAAATGTATGGGAATGCCCGAGGTATTCGACGTAATCAATGTGCCCGGGGTTCTGTGTTTTTCGATATTTTCAAAAACGATTTTTTTGATATCCAAACGCTCAACCACCACTTCGATGATCCAATCTACTTTTGATATTTTTGAAATATCATCTTCAAGGTTTCCAGTAGTTATTCTGCTGGCGAATTTTTTATGGTAAATAGGAGCGGGTTTCGATTTTAAAGCTGCTGCCAGCGAATCGTTTACCAATCGGTTGCGAACCACTTTATCTTCCAAAGAGAGTCCTTTTGCCTTTTCTTTGTCGTTCAGTTCTCGAGGAACAATATCGAGGAGTAAAACTTCGACCCCGATATTGGCGAAGTGGCAGGCAATACCACTTCCCATAATTCCTGAGCCTATTACCGCTACCTTATTTATATGTTTGTTCATTTAAATTGAGCTGTATTAATTAGTTGTTGTTTGCTTACTATATATTTTTTTGTCGGCTACCAATTTGTTTATTGTATCCATAACCTCAAAAAAGCAATCTAATTTATCTTCTGAGACATTTTCTTTGACAACATCGTTAAACCTCATCACAACTTCTTTTGAATCCGTTCTTTTTTCAAGACCAAAATCGGTCAAATGAATCAAGACCCCACGGCCGTCGTTCGGATTTGGCTTTCTTTCGATTAGGCCTTTCTCTTCCATATTCTTTAGAATACGGGAAAGACTCGTGGCCTCCATACCCATTTTCGGCCCCAATGCGGTAGAGGGCGTACCTGTTTTAGGATCAATACTCAGCAAGGTAAAGCCAACCGCCATGGTCGTTCCAAAATTTTTCGCCTCTTCATTGTACATTCTAGCTACGGCTTGCCATGTGGCACGTAGGGCGTAGTCTATGGTGATTTCTTTCATGGGACTTTAAATAGGTTACCAAAGATATGAAAATTTATTATGCATGCATAGTAAATTAAATAAAAATATACCAGTATACAATTTGAAGACCGAGTTGAGGGAATTGGTCTTGGGTATTTGTTGAATTAGAATGCCCATGTTGTGATTACTCAATAATAAAACCAGTTTCTAGTTTGAGGGAAATATTACATCTTCTTCTGTGTTGTCTTTAATAAGATAGATGAATACAGCTGCTGCTGCCGCAATAATACCGATTGTTAAAAGTGTTTGCTGTTTCTTCTTTTTGATCGATTCAATACTGTCAATGAGAATTGTCGCCCTGTTCTTTTTCGTGGTTATTTGAATGCTTTCGTCTTTGATTTTTACAATTCTTGCGGTAAATTCTTTATCTTTTACGACCATTCGATACATTTTGCCAGCTTCCAATTTATCACCATCAATATCAATGCTCTTATATGTATAACAGCTTTGAAGTAGTAGTGTGGCAAGGAGAGTTAGTGTTTTTATTTGTTTCATGATGATTTTATAAAAGTTAATTTTTTCACTTCTCTTTCCTTCTTTTGATTTCATCTTTAATTTTTTGCATGTAAAGCCCAGTAAAAATAACGGGAAGTCCAAGAATTGGTGACATACTAGCAAATATCCCAGCTCCTTCTTTGCCCTTAGCGATGAGATACAGAGCAATTCCAACCAAAACAAGCATTCCTATCAATATAACAATGCCAAAACCAAGAAGCAAGTTTGCGTTTTTCTGTAGCTGTTCAGTAGTTTTGTTCTTGAAATCACCTTTTAACATAATTGGTTATTTTACATTTAAGCAGTGGGGTTTAATGCCCATAAATGTCATTGTACAGATCGATGTATTTTCCCCTGATTATCTTTCTTCTCAATTTCATTGTTGGTGTTAGATGACCTTCGTTGATACTCCATACATCAGGGGTCAAACGAAATTGTTTCACTTTTTCCCATTTGGCAAAGTTCTCGTTGGCCATATCAACTTCTTCTTGAAAGCGTGCTATTACTTTTTCGTTTAAAACAATATCTGAATTTTCGGGCACCGTAACATCGTGTTTCCTTGCCCATTCGTTCAAGAAATCAAAATCGGGCTGAATTAATGCTGCGGGCATTTTTTCACCTTCGCCAATGACCATGATCTGTTCTATGAAACGAGACTGTTTAAATCTGTTTTCCATTAATTGGGGCGCTACATATTTACCACCCGATGTCTTGAACATTTCTTTTTTTCTATCGGTGATTTTCAAGAACCCGTCGGCATCTATTTCGCCTATATCACCCGTGAGAAAATAACCATCCTTCATCACTTCCGCTGTTTTTTCAGGATCTTTGTAATAGCCCAGCATTACTTGTGGGCCTTTGACACAAATCTCTCCGTCATGAGCGATTTTGACCTCTACCCGATCTATTAGCCTTCCTACAGTGCCAATTTTAAAACCGTTATCGCGCATATCGTTAACTGAGACCACAGGGGAGGTTTCTGTGAGTCCGTACCCTTCCATAACATGCATTTCCGCTGCGTTGAAGATACGTGCCAGTCTAGGTTGTAATGCGGCACTACCACATGAAATAAGCGATAGGTTGCCTCCTAGGCCAGCCTTCCATTTACTAAAGATCAATTTGCGGGCCATGCCCAATTTTTGTTCGTACCACCACCCATTTTGACCATATGGTTCATATTTCAGACCGACTTCAACGGCCCAGAAAAATAACTTCTTTTTAATACCGGTAAGTCCGGATCCCTTGGCGATTATTTTATCGTATACTTTTTCCAGCAAGCGTGGTACAGTGGTCATTACATGGGGCTCTATTTCTTTTAAATTTTCGCCTATCTTTTCAATTGATTCTGCAAAATATATGGTAATACCAAGATATTGGTACAGATACATCATCATACGTTCGTAGATATGGCATACAGGTAAAAAACTGAGCGCTCTATAGTCGTTGGTGTCGTCAGGAAAACGCTTAGAACTTTCTAGGGCATTACTCACTACATTGTCATGTGAAAGCATCACGCCTTTTGGCCTTCCCGTTGTGCCAGAGGTGTATATTAAAGTGGCTAGGTCATCTGGCTTTACGTTATCCTTTAAACTTTCAACTTCATTTTGATTGCTGGTATCTTCCCCTAATTTCAAAATCTCTTCCCAGCTGTTGCAATTTGAGATCCTATCAAAGGAATAGACTTCTTTTAAAAGTGGTACGTTTTCTTTTATTGCGTTGACTTTTTCGAGAACCTCTTGACAAGAAACGAAACAGTATTTTGCTTCTGAATGGTTGAGTATATATTCATAATCATCTTGTGAAATGGTAGGGTAGATAGGTACATTTTGGGCACCCAATTGTAAGATCCCAATATCCATAATATTCCATTCGGTACGACTAGACATTGATATAATCGCTATTTTATCATTGGGCTGTATACCAAGTCTTAACAACCCTCTACTAATGGTATTTGCCTTATCTATATATTCTTGGGTCGAGGTCGCTACCCATTTACCGTCATATTTTGTAACGAGGGCTTTTTGAAGATTGAATTTTTCTAATTGGTAATACGGAAAATCGAACAGTCGGGTGATATTTTGCATACTAAGTTTCTGAATGGTTATTGCAAAATAAGAAAAGGGAATGGGATATTAAAATGGAATCTGTAATTAGAACGCTTAATTGTTGCTGTTCTGATGATATATTAGGTTGTTGCGTTAAGTTCTTGAATTTAGGAAAGTTCTTGTCTTGTTCATAATGTTAACGAATTACTCACAACATTTAATATGAAATGCGTTTTAATGCATTTTTACATACTGTTATAGGTTTTTATTCTTTTCAACTCACCTTCAAAATACTCAGGTTTTGTCATTTCCTCAAAAAGGCCGTTTCCTCATTATTCTCATAAACTTCTATAGTTGAATATTCTTGATACTTTTCATAATAATAGTGTTGACCTTTATGAAACCCTTGAGAACACAAATACAATTACCTATAACTACAGTACACTATTAACTCATTCAAGACGATATTCTTTTTTTTATAAACTTAAACTGCCCGTTGTGATTTGATTCATGTTCACAAACATGAAACCATTTGCAGTAGTTATTGGTAGGCCCCCACGGAAAGTCTTCATCAACCGATAACAACCATTCGTCGTCACGTTTGGCAAATTCTGATAGAGTATGTTCTCGAACCTCGCTTAAATGATTTAGATAAAAATCAAGGTTGTTTCCTTTTATTTTTTTTCGTGCATTCTCTCCCAATCGGGAAGCGGTCGTCCATTTTTCGGTATCTTCTTTAGACCAATCTCCCCATTTTTTTCCATCTAACGTATTAATTTGATAAAAACGCTCGGTCGCCGCCAAGTGCATCAACATCGCCCCAATGGTATTGGCCTTGTCATCATGAAGATAATCAAGATCTGAAATACTCATGCCTCGAACGGGTCGTAACATGGTGTTTCGCATCCAGTTCATCATCGAGACCAAGGTGCCGATATGCGGAGTGAAACCTTCTTTGGGCCCAACGATATTCAAATTCTCTTGAAGGCTCGAATAATGTAAGGGAGTGGTATCGGGCGAAGCGAATAAACTCACGGTGCCTATTGTGCCAACGGTCAACAACGAAGATGTTTTAATAAAGTTTCTTCGGCTGAATGCATTTTTTTGATTTTCCATAGTTGTTATGTTTGCTGTAATTTAATCGCAGGGCGATAGCCAAAAAGGGCTTAATCTCCTAACGCTTGTGTCAAAATAAAAAGAGATATTCCTGTTTAATACCTCGTGCCCTCGTATTGAGGCAACTTATTGATTTTTCTTTTCAATCCATTCCTTTGCATTTGTAAATGCGGTTAACCAAGGTGATACTTCATCGTTTCTATCAGTGGGGTAGTGCGCCCAGTTCCAAGGAAAAGTAGAACGTTCAATATGGGGCATGGTCACCAAATGCCTGCCTGTCTTATCGCACAGCATTGCAGTATTGTAATCACTGCCATTTGGGTTGGCAGGATAACCTCCATAACCATATTTGGCAACAATATCATATTGGTCTTCTGAATGGGGAAGGATAAATTTACCCTCGCCATGAGAGACCCAAACCCCGAGTTTCGCTCCTGCCATATTGGAAAGCATCACTGAATTGTTATTCTGAACTATAACAGAAGTAAAATTGCTCTCGTGTTTATGAGAGTCGTTATAGGTTAATTTGCCATGTGTCTCATGATCTGGGTTTATAAGATCGAGTTCCATAAAAAGCTGACAGCCATTACATATTCCTACGGAAAGGGTGTCGGGTCTGGAAAAGAATTTTTTTAAGGCCGTATTTGCTTTTTCGTTGTATTTGAAAGCACCGGCCCAACCTTTGGCACTGCCCAGTACGTCTGAATTGGAGAAGCCGCCCACGGCCCCTATAAACTGAATATCCTCTAAAGTTT
>CAZEUV010000009.1:0-52891 GCA_964515285.1 uncultured Maribacter sp.
ATGAATTGTATAGTTCTTGGGCCCTTGTAGAAACTGTATAGGGTGGTTTTTGAGTAATCGTATTAAATTTTTTATCCACCTTGGCAGGGAGGATAAAAGTGGCCAGAACATATAACCCGAGAAGGACTGTAATTATTATCGAAAGAATTTTTTTTATTTTTTTCATGCTTTTTACGCCTTAAAATTTAGATTCATTTATTTTATTTTTACAATAAATTTTTCAGTCTTCCACCTCAACGATCATTTCTATTTCAACAGGAATATTACCAGGTAGCGATCCCATTCCCACCGCACTTCTGGCATGACTTCCCTTTTCGCCAAAAACCTCTACCATTAAATCTGAGAAGCCATTGATTACTAGGGGTTGTTCTGTAAAATCGCTAGTGCAATTGACCATGCCCAACACTTTTACGATTCTTCTCACCTTATCTAAATTACCTATTTCATCATTAAGGGCACCTAACAAATGAATACCTGTCAATCGTGCTGCTTGTTGTCCTTCTGCAATCGATAGGTCTCTACCTACTTTGCCCGTTATAAAGGTGCCATCTTCCTTTTGAGGGCCTTTTCCAGATAAGTAGATCATGTTACCAACTCTAACTACATTGACATAATTTGCAAGTGGTTTGGCTTTTTTAGGAAGTTCTATGCCCAGTTCAACCAATTTTTCATCGATCTGTTGCGAAAAAACAGAACAAGTGATAAACAGTACTAGTAGCATAATTGTATTTTTCATTTTTTATAGGTTTCAATCGTTAAAAATCTGTTGGCAAAACGTTTGCCAAGCTCTCTTTGCGCTTCAGCATTAAAGTGTACTTTATCGGACTTGCTTTTTAGGCCTTTTGAGGAAACTATATATAAACTGGAATCTACTTTCACCATATGATGGAGAATGTCATTTAGAGCAGCCCAATTATTGCTTTTGGTTTCAGGCTCTGCATATCTGCCCAATTCACCTGCCAAAATCGGTAGTTTATCGTTACCGATATCTTTTCGGAATTTTTGGAATAATTTTTCCAACCTACTTTGGTATAATCGAAGGCCATTTGAGTGGGCATCACTTTCTCCCTGATGCCATAAAACCCCTTTGATGGTGCCGATCTGTTTGGCGTAGGCCACTCTTTTTTTGAAATTGCTGTACAGTTTTACATTTCTGTGCAAAGAATCGCCCAGCCATTGCTGTACTGAACTGCCACCAACGGCACAGGGTACAAGAACGATATCGACATCATCAGGTATTTTCGATTGTAAACGTTTGGCGAACGAAAGCCCACAATCCAACCCAGTGAGCTTGGGTTCGTAAAAATGCAGGGGTTCTTTCGCAACCATCAATTCCATTTCTTTGTTGAGGGTGAAAATGCCAGGGTCTGAAATGGTGTCTTGCGACTCCACTATCCCTCGTCCTGCCATATTTGATTGCCCTGCAAGAATGAACACCCATTTTGATTCTTTCTTTTGGGCGCATCCAACTGCAAAAAAAATTGATAAAAACAAAAAGACAAATTTCTGCATTTTCACTTATTTCATTTTATAGACGACAGGTTGCGTCCATGCCTTTTCAAATTCCGTTTCATCAAAGAAATTTTTATTGGTTCTATCCGATAATATTTTGGCCCGTACGAACATATAATCTTTTGTGAGTTCAAATTCCGCTTTCGTACCTTTTACCGTGCTAATGATTTTAACTTCTTTGGTATCAGACATAGCACCGATAAACTGTATTTCATAATCGGTTTCTTGTTCTTGTTCTACTTCAATGTTCAATAGGTTATCTTGAAAACTCACTTCTTTTAAAACCACCCCGGTAGAACCATAGAAATCACCTTTTTTCATAGCCTCAATAAGGTTTGGCGCCCGTAAAGAATCTGTTTTCACCATTACCCAACCCCTACCTGGGTTACTGGCCTCTTTATTAAGAGTAAGATAATGATGGCTATCATCGGTGGCAACCCCGTATAACAAAGGTTGTTTTTTTTCTGAGTAGGCAATGTTTATCAAATCCCACATTTTTTCGATGCTTATATGGGTCCAGTCCCCTTCGTTGTTTACCGAAGGATGCCCGTTGTACACTTCAAAAAAGTGTACATTTTTCAACTGAACAAAGTCATCGACAGTGATACTATAGTGAAAATTTGGGTGATTGATATGAGGAAGAATCGGGGTGTTGGTTTCTCGGCTTTGTTTTAAAATGGCATCAATACTGGTTTGGATTACCTCAACGGTACTATTACCACCGTTAGGTTCTATTTTTTTTTGAATGTTGGTGGCGTTGATATGTATTGGTTTGTCTTGATAGCTTAAACTAATTTCTTCAGAGGGAAGGATTAAAAACCGCTCCTCTTCTTCAAACAAAGGGCTGTACTCTTCGTATGTTTTTAGCTTTACCATCAAGCGCCCAACACTATCGGTTTTGTGATCTACCCATTCTTCCCCGTATTTTTTAAGATAGTCTTGAAACCCTTTTTGAAGATGTTCTTGTTCCGAAATTGTTTTCCATTTTTCGCCTTCTGCTAATACATTGTGGTCTGATAAAACCGTAAAATGATAGTCGTTGGTCTTGTACCAGTCCATAATCATTTCAGGAAACTCTTTACCATCGCTCCAATACGAATGTGCATGTAGATTACCTTTGTACCAATGTTTGGCAGGTTTGGTAGGCTGCTCTTCCCCAATGCAATTAAAAGTGAGAAACGCAAACCCTACCAGG
The DNA here is from genome assembly GCA_964515285.1 of uncultured Maribacter sp. Taxonomy (GTDB): domain Bacteria; phylum Bacteroidota; class Bacteroidia; order Flavobacteriales; family Flavobacteriaceae; genus Maribacter_C. Next base: position 2,708 of record CAZEUV010000009.1, read on the forward strand.
CTTATACATAGAACGGTTGACTTTAATCTTGTTTTCATTTTCTAGTTTTTATTTAAATGTATCATGTTGGTTGTTTACGGCGTATTTTAAATGAAAATATCATTTAGAATAGTTAAAGTGCTACTTTTATAGACTTTTCATCACCAGTTTTGTACCCTGTGAATTATCAGGGTCTCCATTGGTTGATTCGAAAATCAATTTATCACCGCTGGGTGAAATAGAGGGTGCCCCATCGTACCCATCGTATTCCGTTAAGCGAGATGGGTCTCCACCATTAATCGATATTTTGTAAATGTTCGCTAAACTCAATTCAAAATCGGTACTATAAACAATAAATTGACCGTCATTGGTAAATGACGCATCGGTCTTGTCACCAGTGCCCGAGGTAACTTTAAACTTTTCATTTCCATCTATATTCATTATCCAAACATCCCATTGGCTTTGTTCAAATTTTTGATACAATATTTTAGCATTGTCGGGTGACCAGTTCGGTTGCCTGCAATCGTCACCATCTTCAGTCAGGGGTATAAATGAAGAGGATCCGTTCAGTTTATATTTTGTGATAATGCCGTCACCCTCAACATCAAGTAGGTGCGATTCAAAGACCGTCCATTCGCCATCTTGGCTTATTGAAGGTTCGTATGCGACATGATCGGGTCTATTTGTGATTTGGGTTTCATCACCTGAGGTGCCATTTTCTGGTATTAGATAAATCTCATCATGTGGTTCTCGAGAAGAAGAAAATATAATTTTATCGATTGTACTGTTCCAAACAGAACCAGGTAGGCTGATATTTCCGCTACCATCTGAAACCAATAAAGTCAATTTTTCAGTATCAAGATCGAATTTATAAAGCTCAGAGGGTTCTTTGTTATATCCATTGAGGAAACGGGTAAAGACAATGGTTTTTCCATCGGGTGAAAACGCAGGGTTTTGAAGACTTCCGGATAACGGAATATTTAAAACTATTCCGCCATCGCTTCTTTGCAAGGCCATTGTAAGTTCATCATTTTTACAGGAAATTATGGTCAGAAAGAATAGTATTAGCTTACCGATGTGCATTTGTATTTAGTTTGTAAACTAAAAGTATTTATTTAATGTGGTATAAACAAGGTCTAAGAACTGATATGATGGTCTTTAATGTTAAACCCCTTGTTCAAATTTGGTAAGCAAACTATTGGTTTGTTGGTTGAGTTTTTCTTAAAAATGCTGTGGTCGAACCATTCAGCATATATGATTTATTCTTTATCTTTTCTCAACACATCATCCCATTTGTCGGTTCTAAAAGATGCGGCAGGTATTCCGGCGGTATTGTACAAACTACCAATATTGCAATTTCCAAAAGCATATCTTACGGCAACGGGATCAAGCACTTCATCGCTCCAAACAATAATTTTCCCTTTTCTCTTCATTATAGCTTTTGCGGGATAAAATTGTTTATCCGCTCCAGCAATTATAAACCCTTCCAAATCTTTTGTTGCTTTAAAATTTGCCAGCCCTCGATCCCTATCAGACTCTTCAAAGTGTATTTTTATCTTATGGTCTTCGATTACTTCCATTGATTTATAGATGGGGCCGTTATATGCAATGCCCTCAAACCCATAATCATTTGCTAAAGCCCAATAGGCCAAACGGTCTCCGAGCAATTTTTTTTCAGGGGCATGTATGTCGCTGCATTTACCTATATCGGTTGTTGTTGCCAGACCTGTATTTTTTACGGTCTGCATTACAAATACCTGTGCTTCTACTATGAAAGTCGCGTATTCACCATCTCTATAATAAAACGGGGGCACTTGCGAAAAGTAAAACGGAAAATCACCTATCTGCCATTTGTCCCTCCACCCTTTGATCAATGCAGGGAGTAGTTTTTTATACTGTTCTGGTCGTGTTCTGTTTGATTCCCCCTGGTTCCAAATCGCGCCTCTAATATTATAACCTACAAAGGGTGCGATCATTCCGTTATACAATACGGCAGGCGCTTGCTGTACTCCTTTTTCAGGGATTTCCGTTGGAATTGCAATATCATTGAATTGCGAAAGCGATCCTTCGTCGGTCCAAGCTTCTGCGTTGGCACCTCCCCAAGAAGAATTGATCAGCCCTATGGGCACATCGATTACCTCATTCAACTTTTTTCCGAAAAAGTAGGCCAAAGCACTGAATTCAGAGACTGTTTTAGGGGTTGCTTCTACCCATTCTCCCACAACATCATCCACAGGGGTTAAACTTGCTTTGCGATGCGTGTGAAACAATCGGATTCTACTGTTTCTTGCATTTAAAATAGCCTCATTACTACCATTTATTGGCGAATCTGGAAAACCTTTTATGGGCATTTCCATATTTGATTGCCCTGAACATAACCAGACCTCACCTAGCACTACATTGTTGAAAATGACTTCCTCACTTCCTTTTACAGTTAACGTATAGCTGTTTTTATCTGCCTTCGGAGTTGCTATTTTCGTTTTCCATTTACCATACCTATCTGCCTTTGTTCTTGCTTCTTTTCCCCAACTTGCACTAATGTTTATTGTGGTATTTGGCGTATCGGTTCCCCAAATGGAAACTTCTTGGTTTTGCTGTAAAACCATATTGTCACCAAAAAAAGCTGGAAGCTTTGTTTGGGCAGCTACCATAAAAAAGCAAAACAATAGTATACTTAAAGCAATTTTTCTCATGTGCTGTATCATTTATATTAGAACTACTTATTCTGTCACTACAAAAGATGCCTTGAGAGAAGCGTTCGAATCTCCGCCAATCCAAATATCAAAATCTCCCGGTTCTACTTCCCATTTTTTATTGGCGGTATAAAACTGTAGTATTTCGGGGTTAATTGAAAAGATAACCGTCTTTGTTTCACCTGTTTTTAAAGTTGTCTTTTCAAACCCCTTCAGCTCTCTTACTGGGCGAGTAATACTTCCTATCAAATCCCTGATATACAATTGCACCACTTCTTCTCCATCATATTTTCCGGTGTTGGTTACATCTACCAAAACTTTTATTTCTCCTGTTACCGAAATTTCGGTCTTATCCAATATTAAATTTCCATAACTGAAATCGGTATAGCTTTTTCCGTATCCAAAGGGGTACAATGGTGTGTTTTCCACATCGCCATAATGTGACCAGAAGACCATTTTTTTGTCTTCGTAGGCTAAGGGTCTTCCTGTATTTTTATAATTGTAATAAATAGGCACTTGCCCAACGTTTCTTGGAAAAGACATAGGCAATTTTCCACTGGGGTTATAGTCGCCATACAATACCTGTGCTATAGCATTCCCTGCTTGAGTACCTAAGTGCCATGCTTCAACAATGGCCGGAATATGCTCATCTGCCCAAGTTATGGCCAATGGGCGTCCATTGTTCAATACCAGTACGATATTCTTGTTTGCTTTGTAGACTTCTTCCAACAATTCTTGTTGGACCCCTGGCAAATTCAAATCGGTTCTACTTCTTCCTTCGCCCGTTTGGTAACCATGTTCGCCCAAGACCATAATGACCACGTCAGATTTTCTTGCAGCTTCAACAGCTTCGCCAAATTCACTTTTATCGGTAGTATTGATCGTTATTTCATTAATGAACGCAGCCTCGCCAATAGCAACATCGGCACCCTTTTTATAGACCAATGTATTTCCTTTATATTGTTTCAATCCTTCTAAAACAGTTACGGCCGTATTCGGGTCTGCCGATGTTCGCCAACTACCCAAGGGGCTATCGTTATCATTTGCCAAAGCGCCTATCAAAGTAATGTTCAAACCCTGTTTTTTCAAGGGAAGCAATTTACTTTCCTGACCGGACACCTTTTCATTTTTAAGGAGCACAATCGATTTTTTTGCCATACTCAATACAGCATCAATATTTTCTTTACTGCCAATCACTTGTTTTTCTCTTTTTTCATCACAGTATCTATAGGGGTCATCAAAAAGCCCTAATTCATATTTTACTTTTAAAATCCTGCGAGCCGCATCATCGATCAATGCTCCATCTACTTTTCCTTCTTTGACAAGAGTTTCAAGGTGTTCGACGTAGGCATACGATTCCATATCCATATCAGAACCTGCTAGTACAGATAATTTGGCAGCTTCTTTATTGTTCTTGGCATAACCATGCGCTTTCAATTCGCCTATTGATCCCCAATCAGAAACCACAAAGCCTTGAAAACCCCATTCTTTTTTCAGAATATCCCTTTGCAGGAAGGCATTGCCCGTTGATGGAATTCCGTTAAGCTCATTAAATGCGTTCATAAATGTTCTTACACTGGCATCATTGGCTGCTTTAAAAGGTGGTAGAACGGTATTGTACAATGTTGATTCACTAATATCAACCGTATTGTACTCACGCCCAGCCTCGGCAAAACCATAGGCTGCAAAATGTTTGGCACAGGCCGCAATGGTATTTACGGCGGATAGATCATCACCTTGAAAACCTTTGACTCGCGCAAAGGCTACTTTACTTCCTAAAAATGGATCTTCTCCGGCGCCTTCCATAACCCGGCCCCAACGTGCATCACGAGAAATATCGACCATAGGCGCAAAGGCCCAGTTAATACCACTTGCCGCTGCTTCGCTCGCTGCTACTTGTGTCGATTTTTGAATAGCCTCAAGATCCCAACTTGCAGCTTCGGCCAAGGGAATGGGGCTTAATGTTTTATACCCATGTATAACATCGAAACCAATAATCAATGGGATACCCAATCTAGTCTCCTCGACCGCAATTTTTTGAACAGCTTTTACTTCTTTAACACCACGAACATTGAGCATTGAACCTACTAGACCAGCTTTAATATGCTCGTACTTTTTTGCGGCATCCCCTCCTTTTGGCGTAGGGCCCGTTACATCCCAGAAACCATTGTACTGGTTCATTTGTCCAATTTTTTCTTTTAGCGTCATTATACCCAGTAAAGAATCGACTTTCTTGTCGATTTTCGTAGAAGCGGTAGTACTTATATTTTCCTGCTTGTTTTGACTATTGGATATAAGTGTGATCGATAGTGCTATTATTAGCGATAGGATACTTTTTTTCATTCGTTGATTTTATTAGTGTTTAATATTAATTCTACATATACCGGTAAATGATCGGAAGGATATTTTAAATCTTTGGAGTCACTTAAGACTGCATATTTTTTAACTGCAATAGTACTTGATTTTGAAACAAATATATAATCAATTCTTTTTGTAACCGGTTCATTAAAGAGAAAACCATTAAAAGTGCCCTCAGGGCCAAAAGGCTTTTCGGCAGAAATATCTTTCGAATCGTTCATTTCAGATTTCAAACTCAAAATAGGATCGCTCTCAGGTTCTGCATTCAAATCACCCATAAAGATAACCGGAAGATCATCACCGTTTATTTCTTTTATCTTCTCTAAAATCAAAAGAACACTTTGTTTTCTTGCCTCAGTACCAACATGATCCAAATGTGTATTGATGACCCAAAAGGTACTTCTGGTTTTCTTATCCTTAAATAAACCGTAGGTGCAAATTCGGGGGTATGCGGCATCCCAACCTTTAGAGACTTTGGTTGGGGTGGGCGATAACCAAAATGTATGCTGTTGTAGTACTTCAAATTTTTCTAGATTATAAAAAATGGCTGAATATTCCCCCTCGCCACCGCCATCTCTACTTTCACCAATAAAACGATGTTTTGGCAATTGCGAATCGATATATGTTATTTGAAAAGGCAATCCTTCTTGTGTTCCGAAAATATCGGGATCATAGAAATCAATCTGCGAGGCTAAGAACTCTTTACGGTATTGCCATGAGTTTTCACCATCATCGGCTAAACCGTACCTAACATTATAAGTCATCACAGAAATGTTTTGACTGCTGGCGCAACTAGCAAAAGCGATAACGATTAGTATGTTTAAAAAATATCTATACATTTACTCTGTAGCTTTCAATTGATATACCCGTACATAATCGACCACCATTTGTTGCGGAAACACGGTATCGTCGATTCCTTTTTGTGCTCCCCACATACCTCCTATCGCATTGTTCAGTTTTAAACAGAAATTTTGGTCAAAGGGCCATTCTTTAGTGGTTTTATGTTCATTCTCAGTATGCAGGTAAACCACCCCGTTCAATAAAAAATCTATTTTTTCAGGAGTCCATTCAATCGAGTACACATGAAATTCGTCATAGGGCCGGTCAATAAAAATACCTTGGGTTATTTGCGTTTTTATAATATGGTTATAGGTTTCGGAATGGGCAGATCCAAAAATAGTGTCTTTGTTGAACCCCACATGCTCCATAATATCTATCTCACCACATTCAGGCCAACCCACTTCTTTCTTGTTTTCACCCAACATCCAAATAGCCGGCCATTGACCAACTCCTTTTGGTAATTTGGCACTTACCTCTATTTTACCATAGGTCCATTCCGCCAATCCTTTTGTTGTCAAACTTGCCGATGTATATTGGGCAGTATCAATTTTTGGGATGTATTTCAGCCAATTTCTATCGGTATATTCATCACTTTTGAACTTTGCATTGGCAATTTTTTCTTTTCGCGCTTCAATGATCAAAAAACCATATTCGACTCTTGCATTTTTCAAGCTGTCTGTATAATATTGTTTTTCCCTGTTTCGAATGAACCCATATTCATACCCCCACTTTGTGCTATCTGGTTTGCCTGAATAATCAAACTCGTCTGCCCATATTAGCTCATAGGGATCTGATTGTTGCTCTTGAACTTGGGTAGTCGATTTATCCTTACACGAAAAGAATAAGGGCAACACTATTAAGCCGATGATATAGTTCTTGATATGCATGTCAAAATTGTTTTCTCTTGTTGTTATAATATTTCTGAACGGTATAAAACGCTTTCTTTTTTATACCGTGATTCGATATAAGTCCTTTCCGGTTCCAGCCATCTTGAATAACCGGAAGCACTCTTTTAGGTGATCTGAAGTCTACCAAAATCCAAGGACTTGTACCACGTATATTAGGGATTTTATCGATCATCTTTAAATTTTGTTGGTACAGATATTCTTGGTACTCTTCCGTCCACCGTTCTTTTATTGTACCATGCATTCCTTGCAATGCTCCGCCGCCAAATTCTGAAATGATTACTGGTTTATTGTATTTTATATTCCATTTTGCATCTGGTGCATCTTCAAGAGAACCACCATACCACCCGGTGTATTGGTTAAAGGCAACAACATCCAAGTATTTTCCAATTTCATCATCAACAATATTTACACCGTCTTTATAGTGTTTCTCCAAAGCTGCGCTTATCAGTCTGGTAGAGTCCATGCTTTTAGTATGGGTTATCAGGTTCTTTAAAAATTCATTTCTTGCATCTGACGGTGGGGTTTCATTGGCCATGGACCAAATAATAATTGATGCTCTGTTCTTATCTCTTGCAATAGCTTCGCCCAATTGGTTTGTAGCATTGGTCAATGATACTTTGTTGGTAAAATCCACCGTCCAGTATACGGGAATTTCTTCCCAGATCATCAGCCCCATTTTATCGGCCAACCGAACAATGTATTCATTGTGGGGGTAATGTGCAAGTCTAACATAATTGCACCCCAGTTCTTTCGCCCAAGACAAGGCGACTAGCGCATCTGCCTCGTTATAGGCCCGCCCGCCCCGCATGGCATTCTCTTCGTGAATACAAATACCCCGCAGAAAAATAGATTTACCATTTAGCACTATGTCGGCACCTTTTGTCTTTATAGTTCTAAAACCAATCTGATCTTCCAAAGTCTGGTGTTTTGACTCAAAGATCACATCATACAACTTTGGGGTTTCTGGTGACCAATACTTTATGTTTTTTGCTTTTGCTTTTATCTCAAAAGAAGCGATACCTTGATTATTGGTACGTGCAGAGATTCTTAGCTTAAGTTCTGGTATTGAAATCGTTACTTCCTCATTTTCAGAAGCCCCGTTCAAAGATACATACCCGTGAATGGTTTTTTTATCGCCTTTCTTTAATTGAATACTATAATCTTGTATGAAAATAGCAGGTTCTTCAATGAGTTTTACATCCCTTGTAATTCCACCGTAGTTCCACCAATCAGTATTTATGGTAGGTATGGCTTCTTTAAAACGTTTGTTATCGACCTTTACCACCAAATAGTTGTCTTTTGGTTTTACGATTGAAGTGACCTCAAAATTAAAAGGGGTAAAGCCTCCTTCGTGAACACCCAATTTGATACCGTTCAGGTATATCTCTGCCTTATAATTAATGGCCCCGAAGTAGAGAAAGAGCCTGTTGTTTTCACTGGATATTGCATAATCAAAAGATCGTTTGTACCAAATCGTGCCTTCGTAATAAAACAGTTTTTCTTGTTGAGAGTTCCAATCGCCAGGTACGGTCAGCGTGGGCGACTTGTCAAAATCATATTCCACCAAGGCCATCTTATTATCTGTATGGTAATTGTTATAAAAGGCAGCATTGTTTTTTTTGCCCAACTGATCGTAGGGTTGATATCTATAGTTGTAGTATCCTGTTTCATAGGGATCAACAATATAGTGCCAAGTACCGTTCAGGGTTGTTACGTTTCGGTTCGGGGTATTGATAATCAAGTTTTGCGATAATACGACAATCGGTAAAAAAAGGAGTATGAATTTTAAGTTGTTCATGGAGGTATTTTATAAAAGTGGAGAAAAGGCACATTTGACCGTAGCCACAAAACAACCACGCCTTGAAAAAGGGGGAAACATTTTTACAATTCAAGTCAAAAACTGCGAAACCCTAGATAAAGACTTTTGAAGTCCTGCTAAATGGTTAAAAAGAACTCCCCCCAACTAACAAGAAGGAGTTCTTTATCAAAACTAACTCAACCTAAATAAACTATTCTTACTATATACTTTTGAATTCCTTAATATCCATCGTTTTGCGGATAATTTGGCCCTAAAAATTCAACTTGCTTTTCTGGTACTGGCCAATTTACGATAAATGGCATGGTCTTAATCAGTTCACGAGGATCACCACTACCATAAGTTTGGTTGTAATCGTGATTGCCCATATGGTCTTCAAGATACTCAAGTAGCTTGCCCGTACGCTTTAAAGTATACCAACGTTGGCCCTCAAATGCCAATTCTCGAGCCCTTTCGTCTAAAATCGACTCTAGGTCTATTACATCTATACTGGCAGCGTTGGCCCTATTTCTAACTGCGTTGATGTATTCTAGAGCCTTACCGTTATTACCATTCATCATATGCGCTTCTGCACCTATTAAATAGGTTTCCGCCAAACGATAGACTATCATATTCTTATAATTATCCCTGCTTGTTGGGTCCGCATCCTCATCTTGATACTTAATAACTCCAGGGTTTAAGCTCAGGTAATATTTCTTTACTTCATCAAAATCATCAGAAAATTGGTCGAATATTTTAACAGTATCACCAAGTTGTACGCCCTCAGGTAAGTTTTCTTCATCGTTATATAAAAAATGGCTTATGTAATATGTTGCGTCGTCCCTATCATCATTTGGGTCTTCTTTGAGCAGGTTGCGCAAATAATTGTTCAACAATAAAAAGCCTGCTCCACTACCTCCATTTTTCTGGTCTTTTTTCACTCCTTCGACTTTATGGTATTGGGGAACGAGTTTCCAGTTCATGAAATTCTTTGCTCCGCCACCAACGGTTTCACTTTTACGTTGAACAGCGAAAAGCGTTTCAGTCTTACTCAAATTACCTGCAAAAACATCTTTAGTGCTGGGTTCAAGACTATAGTTGCCATCGTTGATAACAGCATCGGCCTGATTAGCAGCTTCGGCCCAATCTTCTTGCCAAAGGGCAACCTTTGCCCTTAAGTGACGTGCTGAAGCTTGCGTCCATCTGCCAAACTCCGGGGTTGTCATTTCTAAATTTGAAATGGCAAAATCAAGATCACTTTTTAACAGTGCAAATACTTCTTCTTCAGAAGACTTGTCAGCAGGCTTGTCATAGGCATTTTCTGGATTCGCTGGCTCTGTCTTTACAAAAATATTGTTAAATTGTCTATACAGGGTAAAATACGAATTTGCCCTAAAAGCCCTTGCTTCAGAAAGAATTTGATTTTTTAGATCCCCATCTATTCCTTCCAAATTTTCAGCAGCTTGAATAATGGCATTGGCCCTATCTACTATTTGGTAATGTTGTCTCCATAATTTGTCGTAACCTCCTGCAGAGCCAAAATCACCCAAACTTACCCCCCAGGCCAATCGGCTATATAACGATTCCGCTCCGGCTCGGCCCAATACCAAATCAGATTTTGCCATAAGAATCTGCACAGAAAAAGATGCATTATAGCGATTTCTGTTCAATGAATATAAACCTACTACGGCCTTTTCTAAACTCTCAGGTGAGCTATATAAAAAATCAACTGAAGTATCTGACAAGAGTTCGTCTTCTAAATACTCTTCACATGATATAAAAAGTAATGAAGCGACTAGCACCCATATACCTTTCTTAAGATTGAATATATTTTTCATTTTGTAATTTTTTTAAGTTAAAATCCTAATTTTACGCCCATTGTCAAACTTCTTGCTTCAGGAAATTTACCCGCGCTCTGTTCTGGACTATATGACCTAAAGTCAGTATTGGTAAACAAATTGGTTCCCGTACCATATACTTTGGCAGTTTTCAAGCCTAGTTTGCTAATATGTTTATATGGTATGCTGTACCCTAATGTCAAGGTTCTCAATCTGGTATAAGAGGCGTCTTTTACCGTATATGCTCTAATATTGGAATGTGTGGTCGCTTTAGGTCTTGGATGCTCCGTTGAAGGATTCTCTAAGGTATAGTAAGGCACTTTTATACCATTGTTGTTCGCTTTGAAACCCTCTTCTACAGAAAAGGCACTACCAGGAACCTCATTTCTTATCGCCCCATCAAGAATATAGAAATCTGCAAAGAGATCAAAACCTTTATAGTTGAGGGTCGTAGTGACCGAACCGTACCAATCAGGATCTGTACCGATAAAAATGTTGTCTTCAGCATTGATTTTTCCATCTCCATTTTGATCGATAACCCTTACATCGCCAGGTACGGCTTTCATATCTGGAAAATTGGTTGCCGGATCATCACTTACCTGCCAAATACCGTCAAATTGTGGTACCCAGAGATTGTTTATAGATTGACCTACAGCCAAACGTTTAGAGTTATTGTCATAAGGAAGCTCAACGGGCTTGCCCTCTTCGTCCAATTCTCCAGTCAACTCAAGCACTTCGTTGTCATTGGTAGAATATGTGAGGCCTACTGACCATTGAAAATCTTCTTTTCTTATGATGTTCGTATTCAGCATGACTTCAAAGCCTTTGTTCTGAACTTCGCCAATATTGAATCGAATATTACTATAACCCGTAATACTGGGTACAAAACGGTTCAATAAGAAATCTGTGGTATTTGCCTTGTAGTATTCAACGGTTCCTGTCAAGAAATTATTGAACAGACCAAAGTCTACCCCGACATTAAAAGTAGTGGTGGTTTCCCATTTTAGGTTCGGATTGGCCAATTGAGCTGATGGTGCAAATCCGCCAAGCGTGGTACCATCAAATATATAGGGTATGTCATCTGCCTTACCAAGAGATTCTAGAGGGTTTATTCCTTCATTACCTGTTTGCCCGTAGCTAGCTCTAAATTTTAATTCATTGATGCTTTTAGAATTTTCTAAAAATGACTCATTGTGCACTTTCCAAGCAAAAGCGGCCGCCGGAAAATAACCCCATTTATTGTCTTTGGAAAAAACCGATGATGCATCTGCCCTAGCAGTTAGGGTAAATAAGTACCTGTCTAAGAGACCATATCTTGCACGCCCTAAAAATGAGACCATTCTTCTACGACTTACCTCTCTACTTGGTATTGGTTTGTCTTGATCGTTCACAGGGGGCAAGAGAACCGTCGCCGCACCATTAAAACCAAGATCGTCACTCGGAAAACCAGATCTTCTAGCCCTATTGATAATTGTCTCTCTTTGGTTTGTAGCCTGTACGAAGGTGAAATCCAAATTATTTGCCTCATTCAGTTTTGGAGTGTAATTAATAATATTTTCCAATAAATACTCCTTATAAAATGTAGTACTCAAAATGGCAAGGCCATTTCTACCCGCATCTCCCTGTGAGTGAAGGCTTGATTTATAAATACCATGATCCGTATTTCTCTTTCGCGAGAACGTATTTATTTTATACGATAAACTGGGTGTAATATTATAAGTAGCTGTAAGGTTTATATCGGTAAGGTTGGTCTTTATCTCGTCTACGGACTCCCTTATATTCCACAATGGGTTAATTCGAAAGTTGGATTCACCCTCTGAACGTTTGATTAAATCACCATTTTCATCAAATGGTACGGCCAATGGCGATATAAGAATAACCTCCGCCCCAACACTTTCAATATCCTGAGTGCTTGTTTGGTAATTTATGTTTGCCTGAATACTTAACCGATCATTTATTTTTTGATCCACGTTTAGTTTAAAGATACCTCTCTCAAAACCGGAATCGGGCACCAAGCCATCTTGTAAAGTGTAATTAACACTTGCGTATACCTTGGTCGATTCAGTGCCTCCTGAAACACTTAAGGCGTGGTTCTGTAGTACCGCATCTCTTAAAACAAGATCTTCCCAATTAACATATCTCTGGTTTTGTATTGACTCTAGGGCTAGTTCATCAAAAATAACATCATCGGCCGTAAAATCACCAGTGATCCTATCTCTATTTGCCTCTCTTCTTAAATCAGCAAATTCGGCACCACTATAAATATCAAAATTCTTTGTCAGATGTTGTGTGGTGGTGTAACCATGGTAGTTTACCACCATTTTGCCTTCTTTACCTCTTTTTGTGGTAATCAAAATCACCCCATTCGCAGCTCGTGCACCGTAAATGGCAGTTGCTGAAGCGTCTTTTAGCACTTCGATCGAAGAGATATCATCTGCGGCAACATCGTTGATGTCATCATAAGGTACACCATCGACAATTATCAACGGGTCGTTACCTTCCAATGAAACCTTACCGCGAATCAAAATATTCGAGCTACCACCAGGTCTGGCATCCGAAAGATTGATCTGTACCCCAGCAGCCCTACCTCTCAACATTTCAGCAACATTGGTTGTTGGTATTGCAGTAGCCTCTTCTAGATCAACACTTGTAACCGAGCCTACAACATCGCTTTTTTTCTGGGTTCCGTAACCTACAACAATAACTTCGTCCAATTGGTTGGCATCTTCTTGCAACACAACGTTCATCGGTTGGTCGGTAATAGGCACTGCCGCTGTAATATACCCTATATAAGATACCTCCACGATTGTTGCATCGGTTGGCACCTCCAACGAAAATAGCCCATCAAAATCTGCCGAGGCGCCAATTGTGGTACCTTGAACAACAACAGAAGCCCCGGGCAAGGGAACACCGTTGGCATCAACCACACTACCCGTTATGGTATTTTGATCCTGCGCTACAATCACTTGGGCAATCAAAAGCGCAAAGAGCATTGGCAAGCCTTTTGCCCTTTCTCTAAAAAGTTTTAAAATCATAAGTCCATTATTAAGTTAGTTATAACCAAAAGCAATTAAATTGTAGGGGCAGAATGTAAGATTTGATTTGTTCAAATATAGTTTCCTCAAATAGGGAAACCCAAAAAATACCCTTTACAAAAAACCTACATTTAAAATTTAGTGGGTGGTTTTTATCAAATCATCAATATACATAGGTAAAGTATTACAAAATTACCGATGCAGTAGTGGCTAAAATAGAGGGAATATAACTGTTCTTGCACTTCATGTAGTGGTTATGTAGGGGCAATATAGGGGTAGATGTAGACGCTATATATCCAAAATATAGTCGGTTAAATTGGTTTTGGGGATCAATTCCATTTTTTTTCTCAATCGATAGCGCCTTATCTCTATACTTTTTAGAGAGATATTAAGCAATGGCGCAATCTCTTTTGAAGATAGGTTCAAACGTAGATAAGCACAAAACTTAAGGTCGTTATGGGTCAAGATAGGGTGTCTTTTCTTTATACGTTTTAAAAAATCCTTGTCTGCATTGTTAAAGGCTTCTTTAAACAAATTCCAATCTTTTGAACTGTTCAAGTTCTTATCTATAAGCGCTAAGACTGCTTCATTGCTCTTAATATCATGTTCGCCGCCTATGAGTTCTTTTTTTATACCACGTAAAACTTCATTTCTTTTAACAATACTCATGGTCGAAATTGCCAATTCACGATTTTTGCTTTCAATCTCATGATTAAGCTTTTCATTTTTCAGTTTAATTAGTTCCTGTTCATTTTTTACCCTATTAAGCTCTAGTTGGCGTTGTGTCTGAAGGAGGATCTTTTCATGTTGTCTTCTGTAATACCGTTTATAGGATCTATGGGTCACAAACCCGATCAGTGACAGCAATAATATATAGCCTGCCATTGCAAGATTGGATAAATAAAAGGGCTTTTCTATTTGAAAAGTGTAACTAGCGACATTGTCTGAAATTCGATCCCCGATTTTTGATCGTAAATTAAAGGCGTAGTTTCCAAAGGGGAGTTTGTCGTACAAAACAGATGTTGCTTCGTCCCATTCGCTCCAACTATCGTTCATTCCGTCTAGCTTGTATTGAAAATCAATATGCTCGTACTTACTGAACCTTGGTACATTATATTTGAATTCGATAGAATTTTGCCTGTGTTTAAAATTCCCATTTTCTGTAAGAGACACCAGACTATCCCTTGTATTGTTCAACTTTATTGAAATTTTATTCAAAATAACGGCATGGGGCCTATCTTGCAATTTGTCTAAATCAATCAAAAGATACCCGTTGGTCTTTCCCACGAGGTATCGGCTCTTATCAAGATGGGCAATATTCTCAAAGCTAACAATCGTCTTTCTCCAATAATTTCGAATGGGAATGTCCTTTACTAAATTTGTACCGGTCAGGTTACCCTTCCCCATATATCTAATGCTATTACGGTTAAAACTCCACAATCTTTCCTTTTGATCATACAATAGCTTTCCTGATATATACTGGTCAGAGGGAATTAACTTGCTTAGTATGGTATCTTTGGTGAAATCCGAATCGTTCGGGCCAAGTTTGTAAATTCCATCAGTATATGCATACAATAAATCATCTTTGACTTTCAATAGTCCCGATCCCCTTCTTTTCGGAATATCGGTGAGTAATTTTATACTATCAAAAGAAGTAAAATCCTCATTTATCTTAAGTTTGAAAACCCCTTTATATCCATGGTTTACCCAAACCTCTCTTTCTTCCATTATTTCAAAAAAACGAGCAGAATTTTCAAAACCTTGAATTTGGGTCTTAAACTTCCATTCACCTGCCTCTTTAGCAAGTATACTTAGCCCCACATAATTTCCCAATAACAACAAATCAGGCTTGTTCGGTATTCTTCTAAAGCCCCAGGTGCCACTAACCGAAGAAATTTTCGACACTTTACCGTCATGTACCTGAAAAGCACCTGAAGTATGGCCGCACAAAAGATCACCATCAAATGCCGCCAAAGACCATACTTGACCCTTAGAACCCTCCACAAGCCTATAGGGCTCTATAGATTCAATTGATTTGTAGAACAAGCCTTGATTGGTGCCTAAATACAGATTTCCTTTATGGGCTATTGAGCAATAAACGGTACCTAAAGTACCGTCAATATCACTATACTCCTTGATATATGATTGTATATTCAAGCAATTCATACCATTGTCCAAAGCAGCCCAAACATTACCATCAATATCTTCAAACAGTTTTAAAACGGTGTTGTTGCTCAACCCATTTGTTTGGTCAATTCTATTGATTATCGATCCTTCTTGGTCTAAATGAAGTATTCCTTTTGAAATAGTACCTAGAAGAATACTCTTGTCCCTTAACCGAATGCCGCTGAATATTTTTATTGACAACAAATCATTGTTCGCCGGAATATCCCATTTTACCACGCTTTTGTTTTCCGTTTTGAACAGCCCTTGACTTCTAGTCAAAAAATAGAGACCGTCAATACCTGAAAAAATACTAAGCACAAATTCTATATTGAGCTCTTTGGGTATTTTAATGGCCAATTTTTCGGCGCCCTTTTCTATTTTATAAATATGTCCGCTTCTTTTATGAACATAAATACCATCTTTTAACTTAAATATTCTGTAATAGTTTCTTTTATCGGTCAAAGAATGGATTTTCCGAGTCTTCACATCATAAATATATATTCGATCATAGGACTGAAATACGACACAATTCTCAAACTGTTCAATATTCCAAAAATTCTCATCCTCGATCAACTCTATTTGTAGTTCTTGTGATAGCGGGTGATATTGCAATCTGCCCGTTAGGTTTCTTTCCCAATATCCGAACTGCATATAACTGCCCGTGTAGATTCTATTGTCAACAACTTCAATAGATCTGATAATGGTACTGTTGGGGGAGGGATACAGCGTCCACTCCGCCCCATTGTATTCAAGAAGACCTTCATTATTTGCTGCATAAATGTATTTGTCCTTGTCCTGGCCAATATCCCAATTTTGGTTTTCCGCATTATAGTCGTTTGGTGAAAATCTCAAAATAGCCGGCGTTTCTTGAGACCAAGTGGCATTTATAGCAAAAATAAATAGAAGAATGGATCCTATTGGTTTCATGGGTCACCCAGATTATCGTCAACTGAATTCTAAAGGTACAAATACGCTTTTTATAACAATTACTTTGGCCTTTTAGATTTAACTTCTGAATATTAAAAAAGCCCCAATCTTTTAAGATGAAACCTTTCATTTAGTAACGAAGATCGCCTGGAAGCTATAAAGATCAGGACGAGATTGCGTTGTACAAAAAACAATTAAAGAAAGCATATGAGTTCTATCAAGGAGGTAGTATGAAATCAACAGGGGTTTTTCTTGTTTATGAAAAATCATCAACATAAAAAAATAGTCTGAAATATAAATTTCAGACTATTTTTTTGTTCTTTAAATCGAATACTATTCTTCAGTAGTACGCTCTGGTTTTTCTGCATTAACTAGATTCATGCCATCATACTTTACTACTTCTCCCGAATGTTAGGGATTGGGTCGATTCCTTTCATTGGGTCTAAGGCTTGCCCCGAGGTAGTTTAATTATTTCTTGTTGTTATTTATAATTAGAGGAAGCCTAAATTTAGGCTTCCTCTAATTTACTATATTATTCTCCAAAATGTTTTGCAACTTGTACATTAGCACAATACCCAACTGTTTCAGAGTCTGCATGTACACCTGGACCTGATGGAAAACCAGTCTGACAACCACCATCCATCGTTTGTAGCTGGTCAGGTATCATTCCCGGCTGAGCTGGGCCATGGGTACGTAATGCCATATGAATTTCACCTGTCAAAGGATTATCAAAATCCGCATCAACACTTTTAAATGCAGAAAAAATTTCTGTCCCGGTTTCTCCTGCAATATGACCAGCCGCAAAGGTAGAAGTTGGTGGGCCTGGAGCTTCACCAAAGACTACAAACCACAGAGTATACGCATTATTTGGTATTAAATTTGTTGTTTTAAAATGTACTGTAATTCCGTCGATATCACGATACATCGTTGAAGATGCTCCTTGAAGCGCAATACCGGTATCATCGGTAATAACTTCTAAATTTGAACCAGGGGCATCAGCACCATCCGAACCGTCCTTACCATTCGCACCGTCAATTCCATTAATTCCAGCAGTACCTTGAGTGCCTGCTGGGCCAATTGGACCTACCTCTCCATCTTTGGTGCAAGAAGTAAACACCAAGCTAAAAATCATTAATCCGTACGTAAAAAGTTTCATTGTAGTTTTCATAATATTTGTTTTTATAATTATTATGATACAATGATATCGTACTTATAAAAGAAGGGGGGGCACTATTTTTTCAATCACTAGGAGTACATATGCATTGCGAAGAAAATGCTTGTACTATTATTGCAAAATGATGCAATAAATAGTTATAATTTATTGACAATCAATTAGTTATAAATATCGCTGGGTGTAAAGCCGAATTCTTCTTTAAAAGCCCTACTAAACCATGAGGGGTCATTAAAACCAACGGCATAGGCAATTTCTGAAACTGTTTTATCGGTGTCTTGCAATTGTTCTTTTGCGGTTTCCAGTCGAATGGTTCTAATAAAAACGGCCGTGGACTTTCCTGTTATTGCCTTTAGCTTCCGATAGACCTGTGATTCGCTCAAGCCTAGTTTTAAGCTAAGTTCAGAGACGCCAAAGGTAGAATTATCCAACTCGTCATGAATCAGTTCTATAGCTTTGGCGATGAATTTGGTTTCGGCATTTTTGGGTTGCTTTGCTAATACTTTAAAAACCTGACCTTGCTGGAATTTAGTGATCAATTTTTTTCTCAAAAAAAGTAATTGTTCCAATCTTGCAAATAATTCCTCTTTTATGAATGGCTTTGCCAAATAAGCATCTGCACCTTGTGTCAGCCCAAAAACGCGATCTTTTGTGGTTACTTTTGCCGTTAACAAGACAATGGGTATATGATCAGTTCGCTCGTCTTCCTTTAACATGCTACAAACCTCGTAACCATCTTTACCGGGCATCATAACATCAGAAATAATAATATCTGGAATGTGTTCGAATGCCATTTCAAGACCTACAATACCATTAATGGCATGTATGGTTTTATAACGCCCCCTTAAACATTGATTTAAATAATAGGCAACATCTTTATTATCTTCTATTATGAGTACCAATGGCAATTCCTCATCCTTTGGAGCCTTTTCACGAAATTCTGAAACAGCTATCTCTGACGCTGATTGATGACTTAGTTTTAAGGATTCAATACTTGTCTTTGGTGCATTTTGAGTTATAGGTAGTTCTACTTTAAAAACACTGCCCTCGGCGGGGGTACTTAGTACTGAAATTCGACCCCCAAGCAGATCTACAAGTTCTTTGGTCAAAGAAAGACCAATACCCGTACCATCTCTTTTTCTGGTAACGGTCGCATCTGCTTGATAAAAACGATTAAAAATATGGGGCAATTCTTCTTTGGTTATACCCATGCCCGTATCGGTAACTTTTATGACCAATATCGTATCATTTTCATTTTGAACATGAAGGATGATTTTTCCTAACGGGGGCGTAAATTTTATGGCATTCGAGAGTAGGTTTGATATGATGGTCGATAATTTCTTTGAATCCACATCCATCATTAATTCATCTATTTCAGAATACACCGTAAAATGTATGTCATCTTCCTGGGCAAATGAATGAAAACTTTCTCCTAAATATTTAATAAAGGGCACTACGTTGATTTGCACTAGATTCTTTTCCATATGACCACTTTCAAGTTTTGAAAGATCTAGCATCTCATTTACCAGCGACAACAGGTTTCTACCGTTTCTTCGAATCATTTCAACAGCATTTTTTATGGGTTGATTCGTTTTGGTCCGTAGTTCACTTTCCAATGAATCTGTCATACCAAGAATAACCGTGAGCGGCGTTCTAAATTCATGGGTTATATTAGTGTACAGGCTATTTTTTAATTGATTGACTTCTTTTAGGCGAAGGCCTTCTGCTACAGCCAATCTTTTTGAAAGCTGAAAACGGTAGAAACTGTAGGCAAAAGTGACCGCTAAACCCACATAGATAAGGTAGGCCCACCAAGTGGTCCACCACGGTGGCAGTATCTCCAAATTCATCTCCAAAGGTGCTTGATCCCATTCTTCACCTCTTGAAAATCCATTTACTTGTAAGGTATAATCACCAGACGGGAGGTATAAAAATTGAATTTCAGAATCTTTCAAAACATTCCATTCGGTATCTGTGGGAAGTAGTTTATAGGCGAAGGATACGTCTTTATTTAACCTATAATCAATACTTGAAAAGTCAAGATAAAAAGGGAATTCATCATTTTTAAATTGCAAATTTTTTGTCTTATTTATTGCAGAAGTCAGCCAAGGCTTTGATGCATTTGTGGTTTTGACAACTTCATCTTTTACCCGTAATTGAGAAAAATAAAGAGGCTCAGAGTGGTCTATTGTTTCTAAATCTTTTGGATGGAAATAAGTGAGTCCTCCTTTTCCTCCTAAATAAATAGTACCTGTCTTATCTTTAAATTTGGCATGCAGAATAAAATCATTGTTCTGAATACCATCTTCGATGCCATAGATTTTAAAGTCTTCTGTAATAGGATTAAAGCCTATGATTCCTGTTGTTGTTCCCATCCATAAATTATCATTGTCATCATGTTGTAAACTAAAGATAAGTCCGTCAAGGTTGATTTGTTGATTTGTCCATGTTTTGAATTTGTTATTTCCCAAATACAGATTAAGGCCATAAGTTGATGCGAACCATCTATTGCCTTTTGAATCAATTGTAATATCAAGTATGATACTTGGTCTTGATGCAGCAGAATTTCGAGAATTTTCAAGTACAGTAGTATTTGAGAAAATTGGCTTTTTCAAAGAATTATCCGTAAAACTCAATCTACTTAATCCTCCTTGTGTACCAGCCCAAATAATATTATCTGTATCTGCGATAATTTTTTCTACAAAATTGTTGATTAGTGAATTTGGGTCGTTTTTGTCATTTTTGAACCGTACAATACTGGTTTTATTATCACTGCTGAGCTGCAGTCTAAATATACCTTGACCAAAAGTTGCACCCCACACATTGTTTTCATTATCAAGGGTAATACTTTTTAAAAAATCATTACTAATGCTATTTGTGTTTTTTGAATCGTAGGTAAATGTTTTAAAAATTGGCAGATCGGGATCAAAGGTTGTTAAGTCTATCATATTAAGCCCACGCGTAGTAGCGATCCATAATCTTTGATTCTTCGTGTCCTTTAGTATTTCTCGAACTTCATTTCCTGTAATACCGTGCTGATTGGTTTGGTCTTCCTTAAAGTAATAGGTTCTATTGTTCGTTATTAGATTTAACCCACCCTCTGTACCAACCCATGTATATTTTTCGTCTTTAAGGATTGTAGGTGTGAAATTGGAGTTCAGTACATGTTCTCCTTTTTTGTTTTTCGAAATGTTCTTAAAGTATGGGTTGTTGTAGTCTATTAGATTAAGATTACTGTTAGTGCCAACAAAAATCTGATTTTTAGTAAGCTGTAGTAATGAAAACACCCTATTATTGCTTAACCCATTGATGTCATTTTCATTGTATTCAATTTTATTCAACACTTTTTCATCTTTCCAATCAAATAAAAACAACCCTGAACCAGTACCTATCCATACAGTAGAACTACCAGCATCAAGAAATTCAGTTAAATCTTTAGCCCGACTCTGACCCTGCTGGTTTAGGTTAATGTTTTTTACATTTTTAGTACTCAAATCATAAATGTAGAAACCTGCTTCTGTTCCAATTAGAACCTTTTTTTCTGTTTTATAAAAAGCTTTTACACGGCCTTGTATGTTTAAATCTAAAGGCTTTGGTACTGGGTTTTCTTTGGTTAAATCAATTTTAAAAATTGCCCCTTCAAAACCTCCGACCCATAATTGTTTTTGTGAATCAATAAACAAAGATGTTATTGTTGTAGTACTTAGAAAATTATCTTGCTCAAATTTGTTTTGGCCTAAAGGAAGCAGTCTATGTATTCCTGTATTTCTTGTACCCACCCAAATAGTCCCGTTTTCTTCAATCTCTAGACTGGTTACGCTCTCATTTTTCGTGGTCTTTAGAGATATTTTATTAAAAATTTCAGTCTCGGGATCATATACATCGAGACCATCTAAGGTACCGATCCAAATATTTCCATTTTTATCTTCTAAAAGTTTGTTTATATAATTACCGGAGATAGATGTGGTATCTTCTGCATTAGGTTTAAAATGCCTAAATTGATGTCCATCAAATCTATTCAATCCGCCTGAGGTGCCAATCCAAATAAACCCTGAACTATCCTTTAATAGAGCGAAAATGTTAGTTTTTGAAAGTCCGTCCTCTAAAGAGTATTGTTTGATATTTGGTTTATTAGTCTGTGCAAAATTGAGATTACAAAACAAAAATAAAACCCAAAGGATATTCTTAAAATTGGGGTTCTTGGTCATGAGTATTTTAGTTGTTTCTATTGTAACTGAATTAACCATAAGGCCAAATAAAGCCTGCCTAAGTTTCTGACAAGTAAATTTTTAAGGTACTAAATCTATTTTAAATAAGCGTTTATGTTTGTGTCCGCGCATTGATATTTTGCTTTACTTAGTGTTAAATGCTGTATCGGGCGCTTTTGTGTGGATAGGGGGAAGAAAGAAAAAGGGGCAATTTCTTTAGAAGTAGCGTAAAATCAAATCCCATATGGGTAAATATGAGACTAACAGCTACGTGATTTAATTAGAACCCATGAAAAATCAAGTGATACAAATCCTGCCCAATCCATCAAGAAACCCACCAAATTGTTTTAGGTATGTTTTACCCTTTCAATAAAAAAGGCTTCCGATTTCTCGGAAGCCTTTTATTTAGTAGTAGCGGGGACTGGACTTCCTTCGGCTGCGCTCAGGATAAACTTCTCGTCCAGTCTGTGCGAATCTAACTTCTGGGTATAAAAAAGTCTCACCATTAAGATGAGACTTTCTATGTAGTAACAGGGACTGCCCCGAAGTCTCGGGGGAACCAGCATCCTTTTGATCCAGATCTAGTCCCGAAATTCAATGGAAATTGTTCCGCAGAAAAAAAACCTTCCAGTTTCCTGAAAGGTTTCCTAGTAGCGGGGACTGGACTCGAACCAGCGACCTTCGGGTTATGAGCCCGACGAGCTACCTACTGCTCTACCCCGCGATATGGACGGCAAATATACAACCGTTTTTTAGTTTTATCAAAACTTGGGTCAAGATTATTTTTAAGGTCATCACTCTTAAAAAGGCTTAAAATACATACCTTAGACCTTTACAATACTAGATGAACGCAATCAATGATTTTTTAGCAGGGGTATTGCCGTATACCGAATGGATCATGCTTTTTTTAATTATCGGTGGAGGTGTTTTTTTGGCTTTTTACTCCAAATTACTCCCCTATCGATATTTTAGGCATGCCATTGACATCACAAGAGGAAAGTACGATGACCCCAATGACCCTGGGGAAGTAAGCCATTTGCAAGCCTTATCTTCGGCCGTTGCAGCAACCGTGGGCTTGGGCAACATTTCAGGGGTTGCCATCGCCATTTATCTGGGTGGGCCCGGCACGGTATTTTGGATCTGGGTAACCGCCATTATCGGTATGGCCATCAAATTCTATTCGTGTAGCTTGGCGATAATGTTCAGGGGTACTGATAGTGACGGAAAATTACAAGGTGGCCCTATGTACTATATTACCAAGGGCATGGGAAAGAAAGCAAGACCATTGGCCGTTTTTTTCTGTTTGGCGGGCTTGTTCGGGGTTCTTCCGGCTTTTACCACCAACCAGTTTACACAGACCCTTATGGGGGTTATTGATCCAGATACCACCATTGCCGCTTTGGGAGATTTCAACTGGAAGCTCGGTATCGGCATTGTACTCTCTATCATCACCTCGTTCGTGATTTTCGGGGGTTTGCAAAAAATCGCCAAAGTCGCTACCACCCTCGTTCCTTTTATGGTCTTGATCTATCTTTTGTCGGTTATTTTTATCATGGTGATGAACGCAGGTGAAATTTTTCCTTCCCTGAAATTAATATTTGCAGAAGCTTTTAATTTTGAAACGGCCATAAAAGGTGGTTTTTGGGGCGTGGTGATCATAGGCATTCGTCGTGCGGTGTTCTCAAATGAATCAGGCGTGGGCAATGCGCCCATGTACCACGGGCAGTCAAAGACCAAAGAACCTATTCAAGAAGGGTTGGTGGCCATGTTGGGCCCTTTTATAGACACTATTGTGGTCTGTACCTTGACCGCCGTAGTCATTATTCTTAGTGGCGCTTATTTGGAGGCAGAATCAAACGGTATTGCTATGACCCTTATCGCTTTTAAAAAATCACTTTTCGGCTATGGCGATATCTTATTGATGATCATTGTTTCGGCCTTTGCACTGTCTACACTTTTTACATATTCTTATTACGGCACCAAATGTCTTTCTTTTTTGACCAACGCCAAAATCGGAAAATACTACAACTACATTTATATACTTAGCATTACCTTTGCCGCAGTAGCTTCGGTTGATTTGGTAGTGAACCTTATCGACCTTTCATTTGCGCTAATGGTCATACCTAATATGATCGCGGTACTATATTTGGCCCCGCAAGTAAACCGTGCAATGAAAAGCTACTTTGTAAAAATGAAAAATGGCACAGCATAAAGCAGGCTTTGTAAATATCATAGGAAACCCCAATGTGGGAAAATCTACCTTGATGAACGCTTTTGTGGGGGAAAAACTTTCAATTATCACCTCAAAGGCACAAACAACGAGACACCGTATTCTAGGTATTGTAAACGGAGATGATTTTCAGGTCATTCTTTCTGACACCCCAGGAATCATAAAACCAGCATACGAACTGCAATCTTCAATGATGAATTTTGTAAAATCCGCTTTTGAGGATGCAGATGTATTGCTCTATATGGTGGAAATAGGTGAAAAGACCCTGAAAGACGAAGCCTTTTTAGATAAAATAAAAAAATCGAAAATTCCGGTATTGTTATTGCTCAATAAAATTGATGAAACTGAACAGGATGTATTGGAAGAACAAGTGCAGTATTGGCAAGAACAGCTTCCGGCCGTTGAGATACATCCCATTTCAGCACTTCGAAATTTTAACGTAAAGCCCGTTTTTGAACGCATTATCGAATTGTTGCCTGAAGCTCCTCCCTATTATCCAAAAGACCAATTGACCGATAAGCCCGAACGTTTTTTCGTAAACGAGACCATTCGTGAAAAGATACTCATTCATTATAAAAAAGAGATTCCGTATTCCGTAGAAATAGATACCCAAGAGTTCTTTGAAGATGAAGATATTATTCGAATGCGTTCAGTGATCATGGTAGAGCGTGATTCACAAAAGGGCATTATCATCGGCCATAAGGGAAGTGCCTTAAAAAGAGTTGGTGTAGAATCACGAAAAGATCTTGAGAAATTTTTTGGCAAACAAGTGCATCTCGAGCTTTATGTGAAAGTCAATAAAAACTGGCGAAGCAACACAAATCAGCTGAAACGCTTTGGCTACAACACATAAAAAATCAATCGGTCAAAATCTCCATCATAAAACGGTATAACTCGTGCATCTGCGGTTTTCCTTTATGTTTTCCCGCTCTTCCAAAGAAATAAAAAGCAATCCAAAAAACAACCATTAAGCCCATTAGGCCAAGTTGCAATCCGTAAGGTTTGTTCAACGATGCACTCGAATATGCCCAAACCCCGAGAACGGTAAAAATGGTCGCCACTCCGAAATGGAGGAACATAAAAAAGGTCCACAAAGTAGGGTTGGGTCCGAACAGGCCATAGATCTTGCGATTTTTAGCGTCTATTTCGTTGATTTCTAAATGAAGTTGGGGAGACCAAAAATGAATATGCTCTTGGTCGAACTTTATAAAAACATGGTCATCCATCCTCTTGACCAAAAAAGGTTTCTTTTCCGATTTTTCAAAAACCGCTAAAAGTTCTTCTTTATCCTTTGACAATTCTAATTGAAATCTTGGTCGTAAAACAATATCGTTCGGAAGGGTTTTCAATAGTGTTCGATTTTATAAAGCAAAAGATAGCATTTTTTCTTCGGATATAAATAGTATTTTTGCAGCAAATTACAGGAAGTATGAGTGCTATAGTGGCCATTGTAGGTAGACCGAACGTAGGAAAATCGACTTTTTTCAATAGATTGATCCAACGCCGTGAAGCCATTGTTGATGCGGTAAGCGGTGTTACACGAGATCGCCATTACGGTAAAAGCGACTGGAACGGTGTCGAATTCTCGTTAATAGATACGGGCGGGTACGTTTTGGGCAGCGAAGATATTTTTGAAAAAGAGATCGATAAGCAGGTAGAACTTGCCATAAACGAGGCAGATGCCGTTATATTCATGGTTAATGTAGAAGACGGTGTAACGGGAATGGATGAAGATGTCGCCAAATTATTACGCCGAGCGAACAAGCCCGTATTCTTGGCCATCAACAAGGTAGACAATGCCAAACGTGGCAAAGACGCGGTAGAATTTTATTCATTGGGTTTGGGAGAACACTACAATATTTCGAGTATCAACGGTAGCGGTACGGGCGAACTGCTCGATGCCCTAGTGAAAGTGCTGCCCGAAAAAAAAACCGAGGAGGATGAATTACCAAGGTTTGCAGTTGTCGGTAGACCAAATGCGGGGAAATCGTCTTTTATCAATGCCCTTATCGGTGAGGAAAGGTATATTGTTACTGACATTGCAGGCACTACACGTGATAGTATCGATACCAAATACAATCGTTTTGGGTTCGAGTTCAATTTGGTCGATACCGCTGGCATTCGCCGTAAGGCGAAAGTAAAGGAAGACCTAGAATTTTATTCGGTCATGCGTTCTGTTCGTGCTATCGAGCATAGCGATGTTTGCTTGTTATTAGTAGATGCGACCCGTGGTTTTGATGGCCAGGTGGCCAATATTTTCTGGTTGGCACAACGAAACAATAAGGGTATCGTTATTTTGGTAAACAAATGGGATCTGGTAGAAGACAAAGAGACCAATACGATGAAGCAATACACCAAAAAAATAAAAGAGGCCATTGAGCCTTTTGTCGATGTGCCCATCCTCTTTATTTCAGTATTGACCAAACAGCGTATTTTCAAAGCGATAGAAACAGCCGTTCAAGTGTATAAGAACCGAAGCAACAGGATACCTACGAGCAAGTTCAATGATATTATGTTGCCCATCATCGAAGCCTATCCGCCGCCAGCGTACAAAGGCAAATTCGTAAAAATCAAATTCTGCACCCAGTTGCCAACTCCCTACCCGCAATTTGCTTTCTTCTGTAATCTGCCACAGTATGTTCGCGACCCCTACAAACGCTATTTGGAGAACAAATTACGTGAACAATTCGATTTTACTGGAGTACCGGTATCAATTTTTATGAGGAAGAAGTAGCTCGATCGATATTTCTTAAAGTCAAAATTTGAACGTCTTGTACGTATTCTGATGCGTACCCGAACATCTTGGTTGAACAAAAAATATAAAACTTTGTTAACTGGGTCTTTCCCCTTTAAAATTCCGTTAGTTTTGATTGATGACAAAACCAACGTATTGAAACAAATTTGTAATGACCAAACACGTACTCTGCCTTATCGGCTTTCTATTTATTTTAACTTATGGTAATGCACAAGACTTTTCCATAAAAGGTAGGGTGGTCGATGCTGTATCAAAAAAACCATTGGAAGCGACGACCATTTATGCCGAATCGATCAAAGACAGCTCGCTCATTGCCTATACCATTTCTGACCTGAACGGCTTTTTCGAGCTCGAAGAGAAATCCAACCAAAAAGAGATCAATCTTTTCTTTTCTTTTAACGGCTACGAAACGCTTGTCATGAAGGTCAAAGTAAAGACCCTTTTAGAAATCGGAACCATACAAATGGAGGAACAGGCTCAGCAGTTAAAAGGGGTTCAAGTAGTGGGAGACCGAGTACCCATCACTATTAAAAAAGATACGGTCGAATTCAATGTCGATTCATTTAAAACAAGACCCGATGCAACTATAGAAGATGTTCTGAAAAAATTGCCCGGGGTAGAGGTCGATATAAATGGTAAGATCACCGTAAATGGAAAGGATGTAAGCCAAGTTTTGGTAAACGGGCAAGTGTTTTTCAGTAATGACCCAACGGTGGCAACAAAAAGCTTGCCCAAAGACCTCATAAGTAAAATCCAAATTATGGATACTAAGACAAAGACACAAGAATTTACGGGTCAAGAGGGTGATGGTGATACCAAAACAATAAATCTCACCATAAGAGAAGATAAGAACAAAGGGGTTTTGGGCCGAATTACAGCAGGGTATGGTACTGATGAAAGATACCAAACGAACGGACTCTTGAACTACTTCAACAAGAACGAGAGAATTAGTTTGATTGCAGCCGCTAACAACATCAACAATACAGGTTTTTCTTTTGATGAAATCTATGATATGGTCGGAAATAACAGAGGAGGGCGAAGGCGCTTTAATAGTGGTGGCGGATTTCAAATAGGTGGCCTTTCTTTTGGTTTCGGTGAGGGTATTACTACCTCCTCTACCATTGGCGCCAGTTATGCCAATGCAAAAAAAGGCGAGTATAAAGCCAGTGGAAACTATTTTTTCTCTTATTCTGATTCTTTTAATGATGAAAAGACTTCTAGGGAAAATATTTTGCCCGATCGCCATTTTTTTACCGACAGTGAAACTAATTTTCATGGTTCTACCAATGCTAACCGAGGTGCCGCCGCTATAGACTTAGATA
Source organism: uncultured Maribacter sp. (assembly GCA_964515285.1). Lineage (GTDB taxonomy): Bacteria > Bacteroidota > Bacteroidia > Flavobacteriales > Flavobacteriaceae > Maribacter_C. The sequence goes on from CAZEUV010000009.1 coordinate 30,933, forward strand.
TAGATAAGACCATACGCATTAGTATCGAACCCTCTTTAAGCGTTAACCAAACCAATTCACTCGAGACCAACAACAGTATCGCTACCGATGAGCTTGGCAATCAATTAAATATCAGTAACTCAAATAGAGTAGATGAAGGTGTACAACGTTCTTACAGCAATCGGTTTAAAATCATTAAAAAGCTCGATACCATGGGAAGGTATGTCACGGCTTTTTTCAATAATAGAAATATAGAAATCAACAGCAATAATCTGTTAGATACTTCTAGCGAAATATTTGGCGACAATGCAAGTGTTGATGTACTTAAGCAACGTTCATTGATCGAAGATAAGAACGATAGCTATGAACTGGGCTCAGAATACCGTCAACCCTTGGGCAAAAAAATGTTTCTGGATTTTGGGTACGAATACAAAAATGTCAAGTTTAAGAACAACCGTTCGGTTTTTGATTTTGATGACGAAGACTCGGTCTATTCCAATTTCAATACTGCTTTGAGTTCAGATTTTAATTTTAGAAATGCACAACATATTCCTTCTTTGGGTTTTCGTAGCGATGGCGAGAAATTAAGATTCAATATTAAAGGAGAGTATATTACCAACGATTTCTTCAATCAAGATTTATTACAGGCCACATCCTTCAAAAAGAAGTATTCCAATTTTCTTGTGAGCGGCTCGGTACGATATACCATTAAAAAAAATGTACGGGTTAGAATAGGTATGCGAAGCAGATTAGAGATTCCGTCGATCAACCAGCTACAACCTGTTGCCGACTTGAGCAACCCATTGAATATTATTACCGGCAACCCCAATCTTTCACCGTCAATAAACCGAGAAGTCCATTTTAGTTTCAGTGATTACAATTGGAAAGAACGTACGGGCCTATTTGTGCACGGAGGGCTTAATTTTCAGCAAGACATGGTATCTCTTGTCACAGAGACCGACTCAGATTTATTCAGGACCACTACCTTCACAAATGTCGATGGTAATTATAATCATTATGCGGTAGTTGGCTATTCTAAAGAGATTAAAAAAGATAGCACCTTTACGTTTAAGTATAATATTAGACCTTTTCTAACCTTCAATAAAAGTATTGGTTTTACCAACGGGCAACGCCTAGAAGCAAAGCGAAGTGAAATAAGGCCAAGAATCTCTTTTATCTTTAGTTATAAGGAATTCATTGATATAGAACCTGAATATACCGTCTCATTTAACAGCACCAAGTACAATCTCGAAAGATTCAATGATGTTGATTTTACAGAACATACCGCATCATTGAAAACAACGGTCTATTGGCCTAAAAATGTGGTTTGGGGCAATGATATAAGATATAGTTATAATGGCAATGTAGGGCCACAGTTTGATAAGGACGCACTTTTTTGGAATATGAGTTTGGGTATTGATATTTTCGATAAAAAAGCCACAATAAAAGTATTGGCATATGATTTATTAAATCAAAACACCAATACAAGACGCAGTACGGGACAAGATTTTATTCAAGATTTTCAAGGTACGGTTCTTCAACGTTATTTTATGTTCAGTGCTACCTATAAATTTGACCAGTTTGGAGGAGCGAAAAGCAAAAAAGGTAGAACATGGAGGCATTAAGGTTTACTACATAATTATTGGGTTTGAATACCTTCTCTCAAAGTATGGCTTTTAAAAAACTAAAACTTCTAAGATGTGCTATTTCAAAATTCTAAGACCTTAGCCGATTTTGATTTAAAACTGAAAGTTGTATCACCACCCTCCAGAAGCACCACCGCCACCAAAACCTCCTCCACCGAAACCTCCTCCAAAGCCACCGCCAGAAAAACCACCACCACTACCAAAGCCACCACTAGATCCACTACTGCGACCCATATTGCTTAGAATAATGATATCCCACAGGTCAAGGCCTGATCTACGACCTCCATTTTTACCATCACCGTTTTTTCGATTGCGATTTGATAGAATAATTAGAATTACAAAGAAGATTATAAAAGGAAGAAAAGTACTCAAAGGAAAGCTCTCGCTATTTTCAAAGGTGCGTTCTTCTTGAAATTCGCCATTCAATACCTCGAAAATAAGATCTGCACCCCTATTCAGGCCCCCATTATAATCACCTTCTTTAAAATGTGGGAGAATACCATTTTCTATGATTCTTCTTGAGAGGGCATCGGTCAACGAACCTTCGACACCGTACCCTGTATTAATAGCAATTTTACGATCGTCTTTGGCTAGAAGAATCAAAATACCATTGTCTTTATCGGCCTGCCCAATACCCCATTTCTCACCCCATTGCGCTCCCAAAAAGGTAATGTTCTCTCCTTGGGTCGAACTTATAATTGCGATGACTATCTGGGTGGATGTGCTGTCTGAATAGCGAACCAACTTCTGCTCTAGTGCTTTTTCTTGGCTCTTTGAAAGAAGGTCGATATAATCGTAAACGCTAGTTTGGTCTTGTTTTTTTGGTTTATCGGGTATCTGAAACTGTGCAAATGAAAATCCGCATAAAAAAAACAAACCGATAAAAAGACTAGCTTTTAGATACCTCATCACTAAGTTCATTTATGTCACCGTGACGCCAAGGAAAATGGGCTTCGAGTTCTTTGCCCGCGAATATCACCCCGTCAATGATACCTTGTTTGTAGTTTTCTTTTTTGAATTGATCTTGAATGGCATCTTTCGTGCTGTTCCAAAAATCATCGGAAACCACTTTGTCGATACCCCGATCACCATAAATAACAAACGCTCTGTCATTTACGGCAACGTATATCAATACACCGTTTTCTTCTTTGGTATTGTCCATTTTCAACAAATGAAATACCTCTTTCGCCCTTTCAAAATGGTCTGATCTGGTGTGTGCTTCAATATGAACCCGAATCTCTCCTGAAGTGTTCTTTTCAGCTTTCAGAATCGCCTGAACGATTTCTTGCTCCTCATCTTCGGTCAAAAACTTTTCGACTCTTGACATGGTTTCGACTATTTAAAATCAAAATCGACATCAGGTGCATTTTCAGATCCGGCATCTGCCTTGTAACGCGCCATTTCTTCAAAACCGAACATACTGGCCAAAAACTTACCAGGAAATTTGGTCGTATGAATATCGTAAATATTGACCTTTTCGTTAAAACGATCGCGAGCGACATTTATACGGTTTTCAGTACCTTCTAATTGGGCCTGTAGTTCTAAAAAATTCTGATTTGCTTTCAGTTCAGGGTATCGTTCCACAACGACCATAAGTTTACTCAATGCCCCTGTCAACCCACTTTGCGCCTGTTGAAAGGCCGCCATTTTCTCAGGGGTAAGGTTACCAGCATCTATAGTTGTCGATGTTGCCTTGGCTCTTGCCTCGATAACATCGGTCAAAGTACCTCGTTCAAAATCGGCCGCTCCCTGTACCGTTTTTACCAAATTACCTATAAGATCGTTTCTTCGTTGGTACGAACTTTCTACATTAGACCATGCCGTTTTGGCATCTGCCTCAAATTCAACTGCAGTGTTGTTAAAGCCAACGGCCCATTGGTAAATACCAACGCCGATAACACCGAGTACGATCAATACGATTAATCCTTTTTTCATTTTCTCAAGTTTTAATGGTTATGTTTTGTCAATTCGGTAATTGCCGAATTTAATTTATAGCTGTTCTTTAATTTTATTGAGCTCTGCTTTTACTCGCTCTAACTTTTCAATGATCTCAAAATTATCAAGGGTTTTCTTTCTGTTTTCTTTGAGGTGTGTTTTGGCCCCTTCCAAGGTAAACCCACGTTCTTTGACCAAATGATAGATCAACTGAAGGTTTTTGATGTCTTGGGGAGTGAATTTTCGATTGCCCTTCGCATTTTTTTTCGGCTTTAGGGCATCGAATTCCTTTTCCCAAAAGCGAATCAATGAGGTATTTACATCAAAGGCCCTGGCAACTTCGCCTATACCATAATATCGTTTTTCAGGGAGTTCTATATACATTAATCCAAAGATTGATTTTCTTGTGCAGCGTATTTCAACATATTCGCAAATTCTTTTTCTGATAAACTGCCGTAATAAAAATTGATGGGGTTGATGCGATCCTTGTCCTTCCACACCTCATAGTGTAGATGGGGTCCTTCAGAACGACCGGTATTACCCACAAAGCCAATCAAATCACCTCGTTTTACCTTCTGCCCTTTCTTGACGTTGTATTTGCTCATATGGGCATAAAGGCTCAAATAGCCATAGCCATGATTTATGCGAATATGCTTGCCATAACCAGAAGAATTGTTATCGGCCCTAGTGACTTTTCCGTCACCTGACGCATAAATAGGGGTGCCTTTGGCCGCCGAGAAATCCATACCACGGTGCATTTTTCGGGCCTTGGTAAAAGGGTCTGAACGCCACCCATACCCTGAGGCCATTCGTGTTAGATCTGAATTGTTTATAGGTTGTATTGCGGGTATCGCAACCAATAATTTTTCCTTTTCCTTGGCCAATAAGGTGATTTCATCCAAAGATTTCGATTGTATTGCCATTTGTTTTTTAATGATGTCCAAACGTTTTGTGACCGCAATCACCATATCTGAATTATTGAAACCTTCTAAAGACCGATAGCGATATATTCCACCAAAACCTGCACGACGCTGCTCTTCCGGTATGGGATTCGCCTCAAAATAAAGTCGATAGATATTGTTATCGCGATCTTCGATATTGGCCAATACCTCTTCGATCTGTTGCATTTTTTTATCCAACAGTTCAAATTGAAGCTCGTAGTTTTTTACTTCCCTTGACAACGAAAGCTCCTTTGGGGTATTAACAAGGCTAGTATTGAGTAACAATACGAGTAATAAAAGCCCAAATAGGCACGAACCCAAAAAGAACAATGCGATATTGCGGTAGCGCCGAGATTTCTTTGGCTCTATCTTTCTATAAGAGAGCGTATCAGGATCGTAATAGTACTTTACCTTAGACATGAATGTATTTTATCCTATTTTTGTGTCGCTTTATCAGAACAAACAAATATAAAAATTGTTTTGTATATACCGTTAAAATTTATAAAACTTACCATTTTATATGACTTCTAAGGAAATAAGAGCCGAATTTTTAAGCTTTTTTAAAGAAAAAGGCCACAAAATCGTACAATCTGCGCCCATGGTCATCAAAGACGACCCTACTTTGATGTTCACCAATGCGGGTATGAACCAGTTCAAAGAATTCTTTTTAGGCAATACCATTTCTGAAAAACCGAGGGTTGCGGATACCCAAAAATGCCTTAGGGTAAGCGGAAAGCACAACGATCTTGAAGAAGTGGGAAAGGATACCTACCATCATACCATGTTCGAAATGTTGGGCAATTGGAGTTTTGGAAATCCTGCTCTTTCCGAAGGCGGATATTTTAAAAAGGAGGCCATACAATGGGCATGGGAATTTTTGACCGATGTCATGAAAATCGACAAGAAAAGTCTTTATGTATCTGTTTTTGAGGGCAGTGATGATGCCGATAATCTAAAGATGGACGAAGAGGCTTTCAAACTATGGGAAGCCATCGTGCCCAAAGACCAGATTATCATGGGCAACAAGAACGATAATTTCTGGGAAATGGGTGATCAAGGCCCCTGTGGGCCTTGTTCTGAAATACATGTTGATATTCGTTCTACGGAGGAAAAAGCCAAAATACCCGGTGCTTCGTTAGTGAACAAAGACCACCCTTTAGTAGTTGAAATATGGAACCTGGTCTTTATGCAATACAACCGTAAAGCCAGTGGAAAGCTAGAAACCCTACCTGCAAAGCACGTAGATACCGGTATGGGCTTTGAACGACTTTGTATGGTACTGCAAGGTGTGAAATCAAATTACGATACCGACATTTTCACCCCTATTATTCGAGAGATCGAAACGATAACCAATTCAAAATACGGCAATCACGAAGCCTCGGGAGAAGAAACTGATATTGCTATTCGTGTCATTGCCGACCATATACGCGCCGTAGCTTTTTCGATTGCCGACGGGCAATTGCCCAGTAATACGGGAGCAGGATACGTAATCAGAAGGATCCTACGCCGAGCCATCAGATACGGCTTTACTTTTTTAAATACAAAAGAACCCTTCATGTACCGCTTGGTCAAGGTGCTGACCTATACCATGGGTAAGACTTTTGTTGAATTGAAGTTACAGCGCCAATTGATCGAAAACGTGGTCAAAGAAGAAGAACACTCGTTCTTGAAAACCTTAGAGCAGGGCTTGGTGCTTTTAGATACGATCATTTCAAATACAAAGGATAAAAAAGTAAATGGCAGAAAAGTATTTGAACTTTATGATACCTATGGGTTTCCCATTGATCTTACATCATTGATCTTAAGTGAAAAAGGCTATTCTTTAAACAAGGAAGACTTTGAAACTGCCATGCAAGAACAGAAAGCCCGTTCAAAATCTGCCTCTGCAACGTCAAAAGAAGACTGGACGATATTATCCGATGATGTAGAACAAGAATTTGTGGGCTACGATATTTTGAAAGCCAATGTGAATTTGGTGAAATATAGAAAAATCACTTCAGAGAAAGACGGTGAACAATATCAGATGGTATTCAATCTTACCCCATTCTATGCCGAAGGTGGAGGACAAGTGGGAGACAAAGGTTATTTGGAAGCTCCTAACGGGGATGTCGTTTATATTTTGGATACAAAAAAAGAGAACAACGAAATCGTTCATTTTACTAAGAATCTACCAAAACATTTAACCGATTCGTTGAAGGCAGTAGTTGACAAGAAACAACGCCGCCGTACGGAAGCCAACCATACGGCAACGCATTTGTTACACCAAGCATTACGAGAAATCTTAGGAAAGCATGTAGAGCAAAAAGGTTCTGCAGTGCACTCAAAATACCTGCGATTTGATTTTTCACATTTTTCTAAGTTGACCGCAGATGAGCTACGATCCGTCGAAAATTTTGTCAATGCCCGTATTGAAGGGCAACTGCCTTTTCAAGAAAACAGAAACGTACCTATGGCAGATGCCTTGAAAGAAGGCGCTATGGCTTTGTTCGGAGAAAAATATGGTGATGCCGTACGAACGGTACGCTTCGGCCAATCAATTGAATTGTGTGGGGGAACACATGTTGAGAACACGAGCGATATCTGGCATTTTAAAATAAAATCTGAAGGAGCTGTTGCTTCAGGTATACGAAGAATAGAGGCTATCACTTCAGATGCCGTCAAGAATTTTTATCGTGAGAACAATAGAACCCTTTACGAAATAAAAAACCTATTAAACAATGCCCAAGACCCTTTAAAAGCGGTGGTGTCATTGCAGAGTGAAAATGCACAATTGAAAAAAAATATAGAACAATTTTTAAAGGATAAGACAAAAAATTTAAAAGGAGAACTACAAAACGAATTGGAAGAGGTTAACAACATTCAATTTTTAGCAAAAAAAGTAGATCTAGATGCTGGGGGAATCAAAAACCTGTCTTTTGAAATGGGAAACAATAAGGACAATCTGTTTCTATTGTTCGGAACGGAGCAGAATGGCAAGGCATTGCTTTCATGTTACATTTCTAAAGAACTGGTACATTCAAAAAACCTCAATGCCGGCACCATTGTTCGCGAATTGGGCAAATACATTGAAGGTGGTGGCGGCGGACAACCTTTCTTTGCAACTGCTGGCGGAAAAAAACCTGATGGTATTACAGAGGCTTTAGAGAAGGCGAAAGACTATTTGAAATAGAATCGCAGACCTACTAGTTTTTGCAAAACCTAGTAGGTCTTAGCAATATTACTATGAAACTCCAAACCCAAATACCGTTCTTGCAGGCCAAGGACCAAATTGATCATCAGAGTCAATTGTTGTTGTTGGGGTCATGTTTTGCCAACAACATAGGCGATACGCTCGAGTACTTTAAATTTCAAAGACTGCAAAATCCGTTTGGGGTACTTTTCCATCCCTTTGCGATTGAAAATTTGATTTCAAAGAGCATTAAAAGTGTGGCTTATACTGAAAATGATATTTTCTTTTTGAACGAACGTTGGCATTGTTTTGATGCTCATTCTGATTTAAGTAACACATCCAAAGAAAAAATTCTTGACAATCTGAACAATGGCCTTAAGAGAACAAATGACCTAATTGCCAAAGCCACCCATATTATCATCACATTGGGTACGGCATGGGGGTATAGAAATATGGACATGGATCGCATTGTGGCAAACTGCCATAAAATGCCGCAACATGCATTTTCAAAAGAACTGGTTTCGAAAGATGCCATCTTAAAAAGTTTAAAAAACACTGTTGACCTGATAACATCGCTCAACAAAAATGTACAATTTATTTTTACTGTTTCACCAGTAAGGCACTTAAAAGACGGCTTTGTTGAAAACCAAAGAAGCAAGGCATATTTAATTGCGGCCACCCACCAATTACTTGACGACGCTATATTTGTGGGTAAGGCTCATTTAGCCTATTTTGAGGGTTACGAGCTTATGATGGACGAGCTGAGGGACTATCGTTTTTACAAAACAGATATGGTACACCCCAACGAATTGGCCATAGAATATATTTGGGAAAAGTTTACAAAGGTGTGGATATCGCCAAAAGCGCATCCTATTATGGAAAAAGTCGCTACGATTCAAAAAGGGTTGCAACATCGCCCTTTTGACGAGCATTCTGAGCAGCACCAGCAGTTTTTAAAATCCTTAGAAGAGAAAATAACGTATCTTCAAGAGACGTATCCGTTTATGACTTTCTAACATCAGCCTGGCACGTTAAAAGCATTGCGCTATAGATCAGTCCTAATTGAATATCGAGACAAGTATAAAATATATGAAGAAAATACTACTAGGGGCATTAGTTACTTTGTCGGCGGTCTTAATCTTCCGCGCCTGTTCGGATGAAAAAAAGGAGAAATCCATTCTTGAAGAGAATTCGATGCTCATTCAACATCAGATCGATAATGTTTCTAAACTTATTGTGACCGAAGGCCATTTTGCCGAGGTATACAACTATAAAGATTCACAACAACTGTTCGGCCCTTTGATTACGGCCAACAAAAAAGCATTGGTGGTCGTAAATGCAGAAGTTACCGTGGCCTATGATCTGGGTAAAATCGATTTTGAGATCGATGAAGCGGCCAAAACCCTTCATATTAAAAGTATTCCAGAACCCGAGATCAAAATCAGCCCCGATTTTGAGTATTACGATGTGACGGCAGATTATTTAAACCCGTTCAATGCTTCTGATTACAACAAAATCAAGAAAAACGTCAATACCTCTTTATTGAAAAAAGTGGAAGCTTCTTCTTTAAAATCGAATGCCCAAAACAGATTGATGAGCGAACTTTCAAAATTTTATATTTTGACCAGTTCAATGAATTGGGCCTTGGTCTACAAAGATTCAATTGTTGAACAAAATTTGCCGCAATTGCTTTTGAAAGATTGAGCTCTAAGGCTTTGATATTTAACAAAAAGGTTCCTTCTTTTACTCCAAAATATTTTATAAGCACTATTTATTTGTTAATTTTAGGGACGAGATTATGAATTTGTTCAAACTGTGAAAAAAAGCCATTTATAAACTTTAAAAATAAATAATGAGCATTAAAGATGAAGCGCGGTACGAAGCGATCTTTTCTTCGTTACGTCAAACAACTATTGATTGGCAACACGTTCTTTCTGAAGTGATTTCCAGTTTTGATTGTAGCACAGGTACCATTCATTTTCTTGAGGGCAATACAACACTTTTAAAACTAAAAGCCCAACAGGGCATACCTGAATTCTTGCTTCCTAAAGTTTCAGAAATTCCCATAGGAAAGGGAATGGCTGGTATTGCCGCCGAACGTCGCGAACCTATAGAGATGTGCAACCTACAAACTGATGAATCAGGAGTTGCCCGCCCTGCCGCAAAAGAAACCAAAGTAGAAGGTTCTATTGTGGTTCCTATGCTTTTAAATGAGACCCTGTACGGCACATTGGGTATTGCTAAACCGATCTCTTATAATTTTACGGAGGAAGAGGTGAGCGATCTTTTAAACATCGGTATGGAAATGAGTCGATTTATTGACACCAACCCAATGTGAAACAGGCATCCGTAGCACTCAAAACAAAAAGCCATCTGTTTACGAAGAGCTTTTTACTTAGTACAGGGGGCCGTATATTCTCTAGAGCCTTCTCTTAGAGGAGGTCAAATTAAAGAGTGGCGTAGCTCCACTTTGGAAAGTAATCACAATTATTGGAAGCCCGTAGAGAAAAACTTATGCCGTTTTTAAATAATCCGAGTTTCATTAAATATGACAAAAATCATAAATTGAGATTTTATACGCCCTTACATTTACAATCAGTAAAAAAAGTAGACATACTATTAGCTGGTTTAAACAAATGGGGTTTGTATTTTCGTTTGTCACAAGTTTAATGTTTCTTCAATATGTTGGCGGGCCTATTCACCATCCTGCCCATGTTGACGACAAAGTTAATGTTAGCACTTATATAGGAACTAGGACAAAAAATCTATTAGTAAAAAAATCATGTCAAGTTAGGTATTTGTATTTGAAGGTGAATTTTCAACTTGAGCTACCACGTGAGCAAATGCCTCTTTTCCTTTAATCTATTTACTGTGCTCCTTTTGGAATTGCAATATTTAACCTTATGACCCTAACACAATACTAAATTATTTTTTGACATTTAAATTTAAGAACTACATTTAAACAAATTATTGTGATGTCAGATATTGATTTTCCATTTCGAATTATTGATTTCACTTATTACCTTTACTAAAGATTAAATTTCTTAATATGAAAAAAACAATAAAATTAATAAACCAGATTGCTATTATGGGTCTACTGCTTTTTTTATCTGGCTGTTATTATGACCAAGCTTTAGAGGAAGTAACACCTTCCGAGAACATTTCATTTTCTACTGACATACAACCTATCTTAACCTCCAATTGTACCGCATGCCATCCAACCCTTGTACCTTCTCCCGATCTTACAGTAGGCAATTCGTATACTAGTATAACCAATGGTGTTTATATTATTGCGAATGATGTAGACAACAGCTTATTGTACCAGAGACTTATTGGAAAACCAAGTATTATGCCTCCTAGTGGCAGTTTACCTGCTTCAGAAATAATTCTGATTAAAAACTGGATTGACCAAGGGGCGCTAAATAATTAATCTTCAATACCACCAAAGACATGAAATGTATTAAAATAATTCTTTTTGCTTTCCTATCGCTACCATTAGTGGGTGTTTCACAAGAAATGAAAAAAGATACCGTTCCAGAAAGACCTGAACAATCAGCTGTTGTACAAAAAATAAAAAAAGACACAATTCCTGAAAAACCTGAACGAGCTGCCTTCGAAAGCTCCTATATTATAGATAACCCAACCAATGTGTTATTTACAAAAAAAAGTATGGAGATGCAGATAAAACATAGGTTTGGACTTATTAATGGAGGAGAAAATGATCTAGCGGGAATATGGGCGCCCGCAAACATCCGACTTGGTTTGACATATGCGGTTAGCGATAGATGGACACTAGGTTTTGGAACTACCAAATTTGACCGGCTGCAAGATTTTAGCCTGAAAGTCGGCATACTCAGACAAACCCGATCAGACAAAATTCCAATAAGTATATCCTACTTTGGAGATTTTGCAATTGATACCCGAAAAAAAGAGAATTTTGAATTCGATCAGGATAGGTTTTCCTTTTTCCATCAAATAATTATCGCTAGAAGATTTAGTCCTGATTTTTCATTGCAAATTGCACCCAGCATTTCGCACTATAATTTTGTAGAATACAAGAAAAGCAATGATGTATTTGGCTTAGCCGTAGGCGGACGCTATAAAATAAGTCCACAAACGTCTATCCTCTTAGATTACAGCCACCCTTTTGCAAATAATCCAAATGGCGAGGATCCAGAACCCGGACTTAGTGTAGGTATAGAGTTTTCAACCTCAGGTCACGCTTTCCAGCTACTTATTTCAAATTACAGCGGTATTGTTCCTCAAAAAAATTATATGTTCAACCAAAATGATTTTTTCTCTGGAGATTTCTTAATAGGATTTAATATAACGAGAGTTTACAAATTTTGATTCGTGTATCTCAAAGGGCTCTTACTACGGAATATTTAAACTTGTGAAAATAATTTAAAAAAGGAAAGTCAATCAAAAAGTACTCTTTATCATTAAAAGGTATTTATACCAGTTCAGTCTTGAATTGGAAGACAAAAAAGTAAACCAACCGAGGTATTGTTATGAAAGATAGTTTACATATAATAATTACCATGAGATTGAGTTTTGACTAAAAATGGTACGATTCTTGCTTTTGATGTTTTAGTATATCAAAAATATCGTTATTGTATTGAAAATCAGTAAAGTAAAATGTCAAAACATCTTACTTTTACATCAAACATTTCTTTTATGAAGAAAAAAAAGTTTTTACGCCTAGCTATAATACTTAGTGGAAGTTTTGTTCTATTGTCAATGACAATCATTAAAACGAATCAACAAGATCCCTGGGAAGCCCCTGCCGAATATCAAAATATGAAGAATCCTTATGCCAACTTCGATGATGACGAAAGAATTGGGCGCATATTATATTCTAAGTATTGTAAAGCCTGCCATGGTAGCAAAGGAAAAGGTGATGGTTCAAAAGCAAAATTAGTAGACACACCAGTCGCTGATTTTACTTCTGCGGCGTTCAAAAATCAAACAGATGGAAGTATGTTCTACAAAGCATACACTGGAAGAAATGACATGCCCAGTTTTGAAAGAATAATACCGGACGAGGAAGATTTATGGATGGTTATTAACTATATAAAAGATCTGTAAGTTTGAACCTAAACCCATTTAGAACTCTTTCGAAGTTAAGTATCAACTCAAGAATTGTGAGTGAGTATTGTATTCTATTGAAATAGAATTAGCTACAGCGAGGTACAACTTGCCATTTTGAGTTCAATTTACAAACTCTTCTTAAAAGGGATTTCACTGAAAATAATTTATTGTATCAAGTGTTTAGCAATACGCTTAAATAACCTCGATAGCTTATTATACTCGTCATTCCTTCCATCAGTTGCAATAAACAGCTTTCAAAAAGGGAACTAAAAATTTCTACGACTTTTTTTTACTCAAAAGAGAGGTTTTAAAGAAGACGTCGCTATTACAAACACTCTAAGAAATTAAAGTTACTCCAATGACTCGATATACGAATCTATAAGAGCCACTCCTTCAGTATGAATAGTCGAAGTTCCCAATAAAGGCATAAAATAACCTGATATTTGAGAACTTATTCGATCTTGAATGGCCGCTTTTTTATTAGATATATTACTATTCTCAAAGGAGGTTTCAAAACGAAATTCAAACATATCGCCAAAAATCACATTGTATGATCCACCAGGTTGATGGCAATGGGCACAATTAACATCAAGATAAGCTCTTGCACGATCCTCTAACAAAAGGTTGTTATCCGACCAATTCGGAAGTACCGTAATTTGCGAAACGTCTGGAGCACCATTGAGCAGTCCTTTGTCAATAAAAAATTGTATTTGGTTATTTCCGTTATATGTAAAATTCAATGCTCTCGATTTAGGGCCAATTGGCGTGGTATTGCCATTTTTATCATGACATTGAAAACATAAGGTCTTAGGGAGTACCTTATAATTTACCATTTTATCATTTCCCATATCATCAATCCAGTCAACTTGAACGACATGTGCTGTGTCATCTAGGAGTGCCTCAGTTTGCTCATCGTTCCATAGGTAATTGCCAACATTCCATGTTCCGTCCTTTTTAATGAGTAGCCTGGTTTCTATAATCTTCTTTCCTTTAGTCAAATCTCTTTCATCATTAAGGTAGTAGAAAGTCTTTGCGAGTACGGTGTTGTCCGGAAATAACAACAAATCCTCTCCATCATACTCCATTTGCTTTCCTTTTGGAATGGCAACAGAACGCAGGATATGGGAATAGTCAGTAAACATAGGTGTGCTCATGCTGTATTCGTAGACTGCGTTATTTAACTTAAGATTTTGAAGATCACCTTGAAATAGCCGAAGTTCCGACAGTTTTGGCAAAAATTCTGGAATCGCATAATCGGTATCGGTTCCCCCACCTTCGGCAAAATAGGGATTGGTATTATTTGACAACTCATCTGAATTATTTATGCCATCATTGTCACAATCAGCACTGGACCATATAATATTGAGTTCGTCATACGCCGTATAATCAGGATTTCTAACAGGATCACAAGGGTCATTTTTATCTGTTCCGTTTAATACTTCCTCACTATCAATCACCCCGTCACCGTCAGTATCAATAATAACATCGACCACATTTATTGAACGGTCATGGGTACAAGAATAAAACCCTATAAACAGAAAAGACATCAATATAGACAACACCACTTTTGAAGGCAACAATATCAAAACTCGAAACAAAGGAGCGTGAAGTTTCGTTTTCAATAATGCTTTAAGAGAGAACAGTTTCATTTCAAAGTCTTTTAAAGGTTTCCTTAATCATAGAATGATAAAAAAGTCTTTTTAATCATTTTTTGTTAAAAAGCATTTTTACTCAATTTATCATCAAAAATTGATGAATCTAACTAACAATTCGTCCAGAACACAAAAGAAAGCAAATCCTTTTCATCCTAACAAGATAAGTTCTATACCTAATGCCCAATAACCAATCTCAGTATGATGCGATCTCCCTTGTTCATTTCAAAACCGATATAGTAGTTGCCATTACTGAGTGTAGCTACAGGAATTTCGTATAAACCGTGCGAGACCAGATCCTGAGGATTATAAAGTCCTAACAACCGCCCAGTCGAATCATGTAAATAGACTTTAACAACTGTTCTATTCTGACCATTGTCAATTAACTGCACCTGGGCAATCTCCTTTACTGGATTTATTATAAGTTTTCCGTGAAGATCACCCGAGCCTTTATTCAAGGCCACAATGGCAACCGTTTTAACATTTTTTAAACCCTCGGCATCGGTAACCGTTAAAGAAACTTCATAAACCCCGGCATTTGTAAAGGTATGGGTCGGATTCGCTGCCGTGGAAGCAGGCGTACCATCCTTGAAATCCCAGAGATAACCCACCACGGCAACATCATCGGTAGAGTTGCTACCCGAAAAGGTTACCTCTAACGGCACATCTCCACTGATCGGCGTTGCGTTTATAACCGCAACCGGAGCTTGGTTTTCACCGTCAGAAGTATTTACAACAACGGTAACAGTGGTCGTATCGGTCAATCCTTCACCATCTTTCACCGTAAGTTCAACCAAATAGGTATTAGCCACCGTAAAAGTATGGGTCGGATTCGCTGCCGTGGAAGCAGGCGTGCCATCCTTAAAGTCCCAGAGATAACTCACTACTGCCACATCATCGGTGGAGTTACTGCCCGTAAAAGTCACAGACAACTGGGCATTACCGCTGGTGGGCATTGCACTGGCGACCGCCACCGGTGCTTCATTGCCAGGAGCGTTCACTACTATCGTAACTGTGGTCGTATCGGTCAAACCCTCACTATCTTCCACAGTTAGTTCAACTGGATAAGTATTAGCAACCGTAAACGTATGAACGGGATTAGTTGCTGTAGAATTGGGAGAACCATCCTTAAAGTCCCAGAGATAACTCACTACTCCCACATCATCGGTGGAGTTACTGCCCGTAAAAGTCACAGCCAACGGGGCATTACCGGATAAGGGAGTGGCCCCTGCCACAGCTACAGGTGCTTCATTGTTAGAAACAGTGAGTATTTCAATAGCATTGATTAGCGGATTTTCGACACTTCCGTGCAAAAATTTAATATCAATGAAGCCATCTGTAATATTCATAGTATGGGTTATGACAGTTCCTATCTGATGCCCGTAAGTACCAGAAAGATCAATAGAACTTAAATCTGGAAATACTATGCCTTCGATCTCTACATCAAAGATACGTTCACCAGCTTGTGAAGTACCGGAAAAACTATTCCCCATATACAATCGTATTTCATAATCCCCGCTTTGAGGAACGGGGAAAGAGTACTTTAGGTCCGGAACACCTGAAGCATTGTCGAAGCGCTCAGAAGCAAAAATATCCAAAGGAGTTGTCGTTTGGTCTACAGAGGCGTCTACAGGCATGTTCGAAGATGCGAATGCAGTATTGGATCCTGCTTCTACTAAATATTGTGAGTTATTGGAGATTACATCAGCTTCCCAATTCAATGCACCATCAATGGCAGTTATTGCCGCTCCGCCTGCATTTACCCTATAGAGCACAACATTGTTATCAATGACCGTAACCCTAAAGGTTTGCTCCACAAAGTTGGTATCAGCATCTGTAGCGCGTACGGTAATATTGGAGACAGCAGGAGTTGATGGATAAGAGAGCGTAAGGATATTTCCGGTGATCGAGGCTCCAATGGCCGGATTGGTATTCAGTTGAACCGTGTATGTGAGGTTAGCTGTACCATTATCATCACCAAAAAAATTGTCTAGATCAATATCTTCATCAGCGGAATCGATAATCCTAACCAAGTCAGCGATTTGCTGTACAACGAAAGGTGATGTTCCGCTATTAAAATCATCTGGTTCAAAAACCACGATTTTTCCATTAAGAGTTCCCGCCCAAATAGTTCCTGGAAATTCATCCGTATCGCTATTACAAGTAATACCAAGAGCATTGCCTCCGATTCCTGAAAGAAAATTGGCCGTGTAATTTTTTAACGAACCGTCGGGATTGAGCTCTACTCTTCGTACGACTCCATTGTTATGGCCGGCCAAGAGATCCCCCTTCATGGCTCCACCAAAGTTCGAGGCCGTATACTCATCTATACCATTGGTGTTATTGCCCCATGTAAGTACTACGTCATCTTGTGGCCCGTCAGGATTATTGGTTCCCGGACCTCGCCAGTCTCCCTCAATACTGTTCGCCACGGGTACTGGTGGCCAGTTGGCTGGCAAACCTATGTTCGCATTTGTTGTAGACCCTGGTGTAGAACCGTCAGGGTCGTACTTTTTGGTTCTAAATACGGCTCCGGCCGTTCCGTTCTGCGCTGGTGCCGTAAAAAGTCCAGCTCCATTGGGGTTTGCTCTTATCGGGTTAGGGTGGCCTCCATAAAAACTTCCGAAAGTGTAGTTCTGGAGGTCTGTTGTTATTAATTGTAAATGGTCTTTATTATCAACCTGTTCACCACCTGAAGGTGACGTACTTCCCGGTTCGGCAGGGTCATAATCATTGGTTACCGACCCTCCCCCTTCATTGACCGGTAAACCGCCCCAACCTACGTTGGCACCATTGGACGTAACGTACAGGGCACCACTATCGGTCACTACCAAATCATAAGAATTGCGAAAACCAGGAGCTAAAATTTGTACAGCCCCCCCCGAAACTACTTTAGCCTGATTTAATCCGTCATTTCCGCCAAAAGGGTCATTCACATCTACACCGTCATAGCCTGCGGTGTTGGGATCTGTTATCCCGTTCACATTATTACGGGTGGGGTCATCCACTGTAGGCAGGTCATATATATACTTTCTTCCGTTTCCATCTGTTTTGATGGTCATACCATTTAACATATCAAGGTTCAAAGCAAGTATAGAAGAAGAAAGTGCGTATTCACAAGTATGGACGAAATTTGTTGATGGGGCTCCAGCATTGGTATTACCGCCAGAAGCCACAATGAGGTGATCCGTTCCGTTGATCTTCAAAAATTCCAATCCGTTAGTGGCATGGTTCTCCTCAGATCGAGGAAGGCCTCGAACAATATCAACAACGTCCCAAGAACTACCATTCCAGGTAAAACGTGTGACAATCCCTGAATTAGTGTCAAGACCCAGATCTCCGCCACCGCCACCACTACCTGCACCAATTCGAAAATCACTTGAGGTTACGTAAATAATTGGGTTTGCAGCTGTACCGACCACGGTAAGACCTGTAGTTTCTCGATTGTTTACCCCATTGTTCACGGTACCATCGTCATCGTGGTTTACAATATCAGTAACTCCCAAGAGCGACTCAACACTTGTAACAACATAATCATCCACGCCGTTCCTCTGAATAGTAAATATTTTGATCGTTCCCGGATATTCTGCAACGTACAGACGCCCATCAGGACCGTACATTAAAGAAGTAACACCAGAGGATACATTGCCGTTTCCGCCAAAATTCAAAACACTTTTGGTAAATGTTTGGGCATTAAGGGCAACTGGTAATCCCATAAAACAACTTAGAAATAAACCAACAACAAAAAGTTGTAGATTAATGGAATATCGTTTCTTCATAATCCTAAGAGCAATTATAGCCATTGTAACAATTTTTTATCAAATTTAGGGTTTATCCCCATATAAATCAATGGAAAGACGCTACAAAATGCTTTATATTCGTTCAAAAGAAAACGATTGGTATTATTTAATGATAAATATTAAAGACTAAATTGTCTTTTATTTGTCATCAAACCAGAACAATAGCTCTCCATTTACTAAAAGCCTTTTAACCAAGTACAATCGGAAAAATTCTATCCGACTGTGTTCAAGATAAACCTCACGTCTCTCCCAAGCAGAAAATACCCTTTTTTAAAAGACAAAAAGCTCCTTGTTCAAGAGAAGCTTTTGTAATTATAGAGGTGGGGAGACTTGAACCCCACAACTTTTAATAGTAGAATTAGGCAATCACAACCTGACTGTTTTCTTCAACCCATTCATCCATACCCCCAGAAAAGTTAAGTATGTTGTTATAACCATTTTTAACCAAAACCGAATAACCTATAGATGCTCTATGTCCGCTTTGACAATGAATTACAACAGGTTCGTCTTTAGGAATTTGGTTTAAGTTTTCTTCGATCGTACCAAAATAAACATTGATCGCACCTTCAATATGTCCTTCATTAAATTCAGAAGCTCCTCTAAGATCTACTATAAGAGTTCCTTTGTCTTTTAAATCTATGGTTTCTTCAATAGTAACAAAATTAACACCGTTAAGTTCACCATCATAAGCATCTGTTGAAGTAATAAATCCTTTAACATTATCCAATCCAATACGCATTAATTTCCTTGTTAATTCTTCTATTTGTGATTCATCTGCAAGAAGCATAATTTCTTCTTCATAATTTACATATAGACTTACTTTAGTAGCGAAAAAGTTATCACTGGCAGGCGTATTTATAGAACCCGGTATAAATCCTTTTGCGAAATCTTGTTTTTCTCTTGTGTCAAAAAGTTTAATTCCTTTAGAAAAATTATCGTTAAAATCAGAATCATTAATCTTTTTCAATGTAGGTACTTCAGTTACTAATTTTCTAGGTATTTTGTTTAGACTTTTCATCATCGCAAAGTACTTAGGTGGCTCAGGCTGGTCTAACAATAAGTAATCAATAAAGCCTTTTTTATCGTTTTCATATTGAAATGCCCAGTTTCTTATTTTTTCGTAACCTACCGTAGAACTTGGTACAGCACCCAATGCTTTACCACAGGCAGAACCCGCACCGTGTGCTGGCCATACTTGAATATAATCTGGCAATTCACTAAAAGACTTGATAGAATCGTACATTTGTATTGCACCTGCATCGGCAGTGCCTATCATACCCGCAGCTTTTTCTAACAAATCAGGCCTTCCGATATCACCTACAAAAACAAAATCACCGGTAAAATACATAACTGGTTCAGAACTGGCCGGCTTATCGGTTAAAAGAAAACTTATACTTTCAGGAGTATGCCCAGGCGTGTGCACTACTTCAAATTCAAGGTTTCCCATCTTAATAACATCGCCGTGTTTTAGTTTATTGTTATCAAATTCATATTCCCATCCTTCTCCTCCTTCATCAGATAAATACATTTGTGCCTCTGTTAATGCAGCGATTTCTCTTGATCCGGCCAAAAAATCGGCATGAATATGTGTTTCTAAAACATGAGTAATTTTCATGTTCTGTTTCTTGGCTATTTCTATGTAAACATCAACATCTCTTTTAGGGTCGATTACCGCTGCGACGCCTTCTGCTTGACAGCCTATGAAGTAACTGGCATGCGCAAGGCTTTTGTCATATATCAATTCAAAATACATTTTTAGAAGATTTAAAGATTAATAACAAAACGAATTTACTACATTAATATAAGTAGATCTGTGACCTGTGTTACATAGGTGATTTTTTTGTAGAATAGGATAATAAACTCCCCTCTAACTACGCTCTGAATACCCTCAAGCTTCCGGGCTCTTCTTTCTCCTAAGCATATTGACCGTTTTCAAATAAAAAAAGCTTCCCGTTTAAGAAAAGCTTTTCAACTATGTACAGGCGGAGAGACTCGAACTCTCACACCTTGCGGCACTAGATCCTAAGTCTAGCGTGTCTACCAATTCCACCACGCCTGCATTAATATTTTATTCAACATATTAGCGGGTCTTCCTCCCGAGACTTCGGAACCACCACGCCTGCATTTCCGATTATTATCGGGCTGCAAATATAAAGCAAAAATTCAATTCTAAAATCAACTAACTTTAAAAAAGTTCTTTTGTATTTTTAGCCTTTGAACAAAACATCAATAATGCTCAACATAAAAGAATACCTCTCCGCTAATAAAGAACGTTTTATCAACGAACTGATCGAACTACTTAAAATACCGTCAGTCAGTGCTGACCCAGCCTTTTCTGAAGATGTTATCACCGCAGCGAAAACGGTAAAGAAGTCACTTTTAGATGCTGGCTGTGACAAAGTTGAAATTCATGAAACAGATGGACACCCAATTGTTTACGGAGAAAAAATAATCAATGCCGATTTACCGACCGTATTGGTATATGGCCATTATGATGTGCAACCAGCCGATCCTATTGATTTATGGGATTCCCCTCCTTTTGAACCAATTATCAAAAAAACCGAACTGCACCCAGAGGGTGCAATTTTTGCCCGTGGTGCCTGTGATGATAAAGGGCAAATATTTATGCACGTAAAAGCCTTGGAGTTTATGGTGAAGACCAATCAACTACCGTGTAATGTAAAATTTATGATCGAGGGAGAAGAAGAGGTGGGCAGTAATAACCTTGCGGTATTCGTAGCCAACAACAAAGAAAAACTGGCCAATGATATTATTCTGATATCCGACACGGGTATGATCGCCAATGATGTACCATCGATTACAACTGGGTTACGAGGTTTAAGCTATGTAGAAGTTGAAGTTACTGGACCGAACAGAGACCTTCATTCCGGACTCTACGGCGGTGCCGTCGCCAACCCTATTAACATATTGACGAAGATGATTGCCAGCCTACATGATGAAAACAACCATATTACCATTTCTGGGTTTTATAATAAGGTAGAAGAACTCTCTCAAAAAGAACGTGCTGAAATGGCCAAAGCACCCTTTGACCTTGACGAATACCAAAAAGCACTGAATATAGAATCGATTTACGGTGAAAAAGGATACTCCACCAACGAACGCAATTCAATTCGCCCTACTCTAGACGTCAACGGAATCTGGGGAGGTTACATTGGCGAAGGTGCAAAAACGGTAATTGCCAGTAAGGCATATGCCAAAATCTCCATGCGTTTGGTGCCCCATCAAGATTGGCATGAAATAACCGAACTCTTTACCGAGCATTTTGAAAGTATCGCCCCAAAAGGCGTTACGGTAAAAGTGACTCCGCATCATGGCGGACAAGGTTATGTAACACCCATTGACACCCTAGGGTATAGAGCCGCTTCAAAAGCATACGAAACCACCTTTGGCAAAAAACCCATTCCGCAACGTAGTGGTGGCAGTATACCAATTGTGGCCTTGTTTGAAAAAGAATTGAAAAGCAAAACTATTTTAATGGGCTTTGGTCTAGACAGCGATGCCATTCACTCACCCAACGAGCATTTTGGAATTTGGAACTATTTGAAAGGCATAGAAACCATCCCTTATTTTTATGAATATTTTACAGCAATGAGCACATAAAAAACAAGACCGCCGCGCTGACAGAAGCTAAAATCAAGACTAATTACAGCAACGAAGAATGAACTCTTGTCTCTTGTCTCTTGTCTCTTGTCTCTTGTCTCTTGTCTCTTGTCTCTTGTCTCTTG